>DATAHC010000324.1:0-6173 GCA_036263415.1 Flavisolibacter sp. | reverse complement strand
GTTTGGCCTGTTAATACGACGGCTGTAGTTCAACTGAAGCTCATCATAATCACTAATCTTATTTGTCAGGAAGATGCTTGGGAACAGGCTAATCGGGAACTGCACGCTAAAGGACTGGCCTTTGTTTACTACATTTCCATTATAGTCGGAGCTTTCCGCCCTTAATCCCGCCTGATAGCCAAAGTTCTTTATCCTGTTACTATAAGTAGCATAGGCAGCATAGACATTATCGGTATTATTATAAATCGTATTGTCAGAGGACGGTGATAAGGAACCGCTACCATCCTTACGGAAAAACTGGTTGGCACTGTTGATCTTACGCATGGACGCTCTGGCACCCAATTCCAGTTTCGACTTATCGGTCAATGGTTTGGCATAATCCGATTGAATAACAAGGTTTTCATTGGTACCGCTTCCTAACTGAACCTGGTTTGTGCTTTGCAGAAACACCTTCCCAGGCATATCATAGAAGTCTGTTAGTAACAGGTTCTCATTGGTATTCCGGCCTTTATTATACGTTACGTCAGCTGTCAATTCATGACCCGATTTAGGAAAGTTATGCTTGAAACTTAACTGGGCACCGCCATTCCGGAAGATATTGTCAGAATTGGTATTCCGGTATTGGTATAATTCCGGAAAATATGCTCCTGAAGTGCTAATTGAATCGGAATAAATATCACTGGTAGAACCAGGAGACATTTTACCTCTCGCAAGGGTTCCGTTTATAGTAAGTGTGTTGCGGTTATCAATAAAGTAGTCAAATCCCGCACGACCAAAACCAAACTGCCCAATTGCCTCGGAACGGTCACTTTGGAACTGTTGGGAATTGCTGCCATCAGTTTCCAGGTTAATACGGTTTGTAGATCCCGTACCAATGGATTTCCTCTGAAAATAATTACCGCTGATGAAAAAGTTTACTTTGTTCTGCCGGAGGTTCAGATCGCCGCCTCCGCCAACGCGTGCTCTGGAGTCTGCATTAACCCTCAAATTTCCGCTATAGCCCACCCGACGGTTCTTTTTCATTACAATATTCAGGATACCAGCGGTTCCGCCCGACGCATCAAATTTGGCTGAAGGATTCGTTATGATCTCAACACTTTCGATAGCATCAGCCGGAATCTGCTCCAGGGTCAGGTTGGTTGGCCTTCCATCTACAAAGATCTGAGGGGCATTATTTCTCAGGGTAACATTCCCATCAATATCGACATTCACAGAAGGAACGTTTTTCATAATATCAACGGCCGTACCACCAGCGGAAACAAGGTTTTTGTCTACACTGAATATTTTACGGTCTATGCCCATCTGTAGCAAAGGCTTGGTGGCCGTTACCGTTACATTTCCCAGCAATTGTTCATCGATCTGCATTTTGATATTACCCAGGTCTTTATCCAATGCGCCCAGCATGGCAGAAGGATCTGGTGCGCCACCGTTACGATTCGGCATTTCAAAAGCTACATTCTGTTCAACCGCCTTGAAGCCAATCCCTGTAATCTTCAATTTATATTTTCCGAAAAGGGGCACATTATCAATACTAAAATCTCCGGTATTGCTTGTAAGCATACCCCCTACAATAACTTCTTTTGGTTTTTTAGTAGCGGAATCCATCCGGTTTGTGACCAGCGTTACAGAAGCCGCTTCAATGCCTTTATTGGAGGAGGCATCTACAATCTTACCGTAAAACCTTCCCATAGGAGCCTGTCCGCCGTTGTTTCTCATAGCGGCACCCGGCATCTGTGCAAATGATAAGATCGCCAAAAAGGTGAAACTTACCAAAGCCGTTAGTTTTTTCATGTGTATGTGTTTAAATGCGAGCGCGAAGGTACTATACATCTGAGGGCTACCTGCCTTGTATTAACTATAATTAACAATCAGAGGTATAAATGGTTATATAATGCGATCAATGGTGATCATAAAAAACCCCGCCTGAAGGGCGGGGCGGCGGGTGACTGACCGGGTTCGAACCGGCGACCCCCAGAACCACAATCTGGTGCTCTAACCAACTGAGCTACAATCACCGTTTGGGAGTGCAAAAATAGGTAAACCGAACTAAATTCTTACCAGCCCGAAAAAAAAACCATGGTCTGATTATCCTATGGGGTTGGTCTTTGATCCATGGCATAATTGTAGAGGCTAACTGTTTTGATGGTTTATACCTGATTTTAACCTTCGCTAACATTCGTCCCGTTAAATTTTCCGCCTGTCAAAAACGTTTGTTAAACAGGATGAGACCTTTAGTTATGCGTTTAATTTGGCTTAAATTTGAGTGATATGCCTAAGGCTTTAAAATATATGTTGAATATGAAAAGACTACCGATATTGATCCTGGTGTTGGCTGCCGGAATTTTCCTTGCGTTCAATACTACGGCAACTCCTGGAAAAACCAACCCTCCGTCCAAGTATGAAAAGATCCTTCAGATTGTTGGTGAGATTCTGACCCAGGGACATTTCAGTCCGAAAGACATCAATGACGATTTTTCTAAAAAAGTATATACTAAATACTTCGAAGAACTGGACCAGGAAAAGAACATCTTTATGCAGCAGGACCTTACTGCTCTTCAGAAATATGCTACCCGCATAGATGATGAAATTAAAGGTGCGCCAGTTGAGTTCTTCCTCGAGGCAGGAAAGTTATTCAATAAAAGGGCAGAAGAAGCCACAGCTATTTATAAAGATATCCTTTCCAGGCCTTTTGATTTTACCACCAAAGAATCTATCGTTACGGATCCCAAGAAAACCAGCTTCGCATCATCCGATGCTGACCGCAGAGACCAATGGCGCAAGCGTTTGAAGTACCTGACCCTGCAACGCTTTGTAGACCTGCAGGAAGCCCGGGAAAGCAATAAAGGAAAAGATGGTTTTGTGGTGAAATCCGATGCAGAGCTGGAAAAAGAAGCGAGAGACAAAGTGCGCACTGCTATGGACCGGATTTTTGATCGTTATAAACTGAAATTCAATGACGACGACAAGTTCAGTATCTATGTAAATACGATCACTTCCATAATGGATCCTTATACGGAGTTTTTCCCGCCGGTTGACAAGCGCTATTTTGACGAACAACTCAGTGGAGCCTTTTTTGGAATTGGTGCCCAACTGACCAGTGATGAGGGGAATATAAAAATCGCCAGCGTGCTTCCAGGTGGCCCAGCTCAGAAAAACGGAGAAATTGAAGTAGGAGATATTGTGGTTCGTGTTGCTCAGGGAAAGGAATCTCCCGTTGAACTCACCGGTTATGATGTTACAGACGCTGTTAAGATCATCAGAGGACAAAAAGGAACAGAAGTCAATTTAACCCTCCGCAAGAAAGATGGTTCATTAAAGGTGGTGTCCCTTATCCGTGATAAAATCGTTCAGGATGAAACTTTCGTTAGAAGTGCGGTTGTAAATGAAGGAACATCCAAGATCGGCTATATCTTCCTTCCGGAATTTTATGCTGATTTCGAACATGCTGACGGAGCCAGAAGCAGTGCCGACGTTGCCAAAGAAGTAATTAAACTGAAGCAGGAAAAAGTAGATGGTATTGTGATCGATCTGCGTAATAATGGTGGCGGATCTCTTTATGACGTCATACAGATTGCTGGTCTATTCATAGATCAGGGCCCGGTAGTTCAGGTTAAAGACAGAGAAGGGCAGCCGCAGGTAATGAAAGATAAGGATGGCGGTGTACTTTATGATGGCCCACTGGCTGTTCTGGTGAATGAGTTCAGTGCATCGGCTTCTGAGATCTTTGCTGCCGCTATCCAGGACTATGGAAGGGGTGTCGTTATCGGAAGCACCAGCACCTATGGTAAGGGAACGGTTCAACGCAGCATCGGCCTGGATCCGCAGTCTAACTTCATGAATACCAATTCAGAATTAGGATCCCTAAAGCTGACCCTGCAGAAATTCTATCGAATCAGTGGTGGTTCCACCCAATTGAAAGGTGTAGTGCCTGATATTGTTTTACCTGATTATTTTGAATACCTGAAATTAAGAGAGCGAGATAATACGAATGCCCTTCCCTGGGATGAAGTATCCAAAGCTCAATATAAAGCCTGGCAGCCCGGCTATAACCTTGAAACCATAAAAGGGTTGAGTAATATACGGGTGGCCAATGATTCCGTATTCAGTCTTATCAAGGCAAAAACAGATCTTTTGGCTAAACAGGATGATAAAGAGTATCCACTTCAAATAGATCAGTTCAAGCAGGAACAGAAGACAACCCGTGCCGCTGTTAAAGAGATTGAACGTTTGATCAAAATGGATAAAGCTTTAGATGTCAGTTTCCTGAAACAAGATCAGGACCGATATGTGTCAGCCGATAAAGATAAAACAGACCGTTACAAACAATGGTTATCCAGTGTAAGTAAAGACGTTTATGTCGATCAGGCTGTTAAGGTTATCAATGATATGGTGAATCAGGCTAATCTGGCAAAAGCTAAAACACAGCCTGCTAAAACATTCTAATTCTTTCCTTTCGGTATAAAAAAAGCATCCTTGTCAGGATGCTTTTTTTATTACTCCACCTCATTTCTATATTTTGGACCAAAACTGAAAACAGGCCTTTCCCATCTATAACTTAGTTTTAATCATGGCAAGAATTGTAACTATAACATTCAATCCCTGTATTGATAAGAGTACCCGGGTAGCAGCCCTGGCACCCGAGAAAAAACTTCTGTGCAGTGAACCTGTTTTTGAACCCGGTGGAGGGGGCCTTAATGTGTCAAGGGTAATCCATAAGCTCGGGGGTGATACACTTGCCATATTTCCAACAGGAGGTCATTCTGGTAAACTTTTGAATGAGCTGCTTCAAAAGGAGGGAGTTCCCTTTGAGGCTTTGGAAGTCAAAAATCCCACCCGCGAAAATCTCATTGTTTTTGAAGAGGCTACTGGTCAGCAATATCGCTTTGGAATGCCAGGCGCGCCACTGTTGAAGGCAGAATGGGAGCAACTTCTGGAAAAGGTAAAAAACTGTGGTGCAGAATATGTTATTGCCAGCGGCAGCTTACCCGAAGGCGTTCCAACAGACGTCTTTGCAAGACTCGCTCTAATTGTAAAATCCAATGGAGCTAAATTTATAGTGGACACGTCTGGTGCGGCTTTGAAAGAAGCGGTAGATGCGGGGGTATACCTGTTGAAACCCAACCTCTCGGAATTAAGTTCCCTCGCCGGCCAGGAAGAAGTAGGGCATGAGATGGTAGATGAAATTGCCAGGGATATAATTGGCAGGAACTGTTGTATGGCCATAATGGTGTCATTAGGAGCGGCAGGAGCCCGGCTAATCACCAAACAAGAAAGCATACAGGTAATACCTCCTGTTGTAAAACGGCTGAGTACGGTTGGAGCCGGTGACAGTATGGTAGCCGGAGTCGTTCTAAGTCTTTCGAGAGGGAAAGATCTTCGGGATGCACTGGAATATGGCGTGGCCTGCGGTACGGCAGCCACCATGAATCCCGGTACAGAGTTATCGAAACCGGAGGATGTAGAGCGCCTTTACAGCATTATCAAGGGTATAAAATAAAAAGCCCCCCGCAAGCGGGGGAACCTTTTTTGTCTCTCACAAAGCAGAACTATTTTAATTCAATTGTATTCGATGGAAGTGCTTTCGCAGCGGCAGTCGTTTTAATAGACTGTTCCAGATTCTGTTTCGCTGCACCATCGGAGGAATTATTTTTTGTATGGAACATTCCGGCCAGCGTAGGTGCAATTACCAGGGAAACAATTGACATCAGCTTGATCAGGATGTTCATTGAAGGTCCGGACGTATCCTTGAACGGATCACCCACGGTGTCACCGGTTACAGAAGCCTTGTGGGGATCAGATCCCTTAAAGTATTTTTGTCCATTAATATCCACTCCCTTTTCAAAGCTTTTCTTGGCATTATCCCAGGCACCACCGGCATTATTCTGAAACATACCCATTAGCACCCCGCTCACCGTAGCGCCGGCCAGAAAACCGCCGAGAGCTTCAGGTCCTAATAGAAAACCTATGATAAGAGGGGCTACTATAGCAATGGCGCCAGGCAGCATCATTTTCTTGATAGAAGCTTCTGTAGAGATCGCTACGCATTTGTCATATTCAGGCTTACCCTTTCCTTCCATAATTCCAGGGATGTCGCGGAACTGGCGACGAACTTCCTCCACCATAGCCATAGCCGCTTCACCTACTGCGCGGATGGCAAGGGACGAAAATATAAA
>DATAHC010000323.1:0-4351 GCA_036263415.1 Flavisolibacter sp. | reverse complement strand
CATTACGCCAGTTAGTACAATACTATCCTTATTAATCACCGGCGTGTTCCCCGAAAGTTGACGGGCACCCTGCTCATAAGGGATGACCAGCCGGACGGTACCGGTTTGCGTATTGATCATTTTTCTCCAGTACCCGCTCAGCAGGATCGAGTCACCCGACCGCTTTCCCTGCAGGATGAGATGCGTGATATCGGTCTGGCAAAACAGGGAGCAGTAAAAGGTCGTGTCCGCGTTGTTTACATCATAGCTCCACTTCAGGGCTACCTGATCGCCGAAGCGGTCCGATGCGGCCGTAACGCGGTAAATGCCTTCCATGGCGGAACGGGCCGTTACGGAAAGCGGAGTGGCCGGAGTTGTATTGAACAGATCCCAATCGATACCCGGCGTGACCGGCGGCTCAAATTCTTTCCGGCAGGCCGTAAAAAAGATCAGGAGGAACAGTACTATGGAACCATATGTTTTCATAAAATAAATCCTACAATGATTTCAGGATAAAAAATGGTGCGGTCAAAGGTTTCGAATAAAGGCCAGGTCTGCCAGTAGAAGTTGGTATACTGTCCTTTGAAACCCAGTATGATACTTTTGTTCTTATAGAAGGGCTGCTCGATCAGGATGGTGCCGCCGACGCCATTGAAACGGGTGCGGTTATTTTCCAGCAGCTGCTCTCCTACTCTTGATTCATCGGAAAGGGTAATGGAGGCTTCCCCCTTCAGCGTCATCAGCACCTGTTTCTTAAACCGATAACCAATGGAAGCATTGGGATAGTTGAGCCAGCCATGCGCTTTGGTATTGAAGCCTGAAACATTCAGGTTGCCGAACCACCAGGCCATATCATCGCCCACCGAAACGGAGAACCGGTCATTCAGCACTTTGGCCCAGCGCGGACCTATGGAAATATGATTCTGCAGCACCTGGAAGTTTACGCGGCCATCGAGATAAAATCCTTTGCCCAGTTTTCGCAACACATGAAAGTCCCCGGCCGGTGCCCGGATCTGCACTTCTTCCGTAATGTCTTCCGGCATGGTGGTCAGGGTAAAGCCTAAGGAAACATGCCAGTTCTTATCCAACGGGTAAGGGAAGAACAGGTATTTATGCGGCACCCGCGCCCTGCGCTCTTTTTTCTCCTGCGCGTGCAGAATGCGTGTGGTCAGCACCAATACCAGCGACAGTACGAACGTTCTCAATAAGTGGTTCATGTTTGCCCATCCCTTAAATTTTCGTGCCGCCAGAGCTCGTTAGGCTTTCCATTGCTATCTCATTCATTTGGTTCAACAAGCCGGGTGCGGGCTGTGGTATTATTTTAGCAGTTCTGCCCTCAGGAAACAATTAAATCCTGACAATTATGAAAAAGATCATTGGTATCGGTTTGGTCCTTATGCTGGGCTTCGGAACCGTTTCACAGGCGCAAACCGTTAAGAAGGTTACGCACAGTGTTAAGAAGGGCGCAAAAAAAGTAGGTAATAAAACGGCGGAGGTAGCCTCCAAGGGAAAAGCCAGGGTGGCCGATCAGAAGCTGGATAACCGCACCGGACCTAATAACGAAACCATTTATGTGGATGGCAAGTCCCGTTATTACTGGATTGACAAAAAAGGGAAAAGACATTTTGTAACAGAAGCGTCCCTGAAAACAAAGATCGATAACTAGAAGCGCCTCCTATAACAGGATTCACTAAAATGCAACAGGCGCCCGAAGGTAGGACCTGCAGGCGCCTGTTTATTCTTTATTCTCTATTGACTATTCACTATTGACACTCCCCTCCACAGCCTATCGTCTGCGGATCTTGGCCCGGATCTCATCCGTGCAATGTTCGATAAACCGGTCGGCGATCTTTCCCATTTGCTCGGCCACTATCGGCTTGGTAATGAAATGAGCCTGGAAACGTCGGGCGAATAATTCATCCATCGGATTGGATGAGGTGGAAAATAAGATGACCGGAACTTCGACCAGGAAGTCCATCTCACGGACCTTCATCAGTACATCCTTTCCGTTCAATACGGGCATATTGATATCCAGGATGATAATACAGGGTAAAGGATCTCCCTCGTTGATATTTTTCAGGTAAGAAAGTGCCTCGGCCCCATCCGTTGCGGTGATCACTTCCACATTATCAGAATAGTTATGGAACGCCTCCCGAACCAGTTCCAGATCGTCCTGGTCATCATCTGCATAAAAAACAATATTCCTAGGTGGATGGGCTTGGGTCATAGTGTGGTGTTCAGCCTTCAAATTTACGGCATAGAACGCTTACACAAAACTTTCTATCTTAATTTGTTCCAGATACGGATCAAGGATAGTAAGGTCATCCGTGGCAATGAACCGGGCAATGTATTTCCGGTATTTCAGGTATAGCACCTCCACATAAAACGTATCGAGCTGGTAAAGAATAGCCGGCCGGCCATTCACCTTTCTTTTTCCGATATATAAGGCGTCTGCGTAAAGAACCGCAACTTTCTCCTCTTCCGAGAGCTCTTCAAATTCATTATACTTCATACATCACACCCTCCGTCCACTGCGCCGCAAAAGTCATGCAACAATACATGAGTTAAAAAGATATCCTGCCATTCGTTCAATTGATTTGGATGCGCCCGAAAAAACCGGTTCCTGTTCCGTAGCTTAAACATGCAGCATTTTACGGACGTAGCTTCCATACTGCTGCATATTCGGGATCCATCGGGAAGGCTTGAGCAAAGCAGGCAGCCTGAATTCCAGTTTATGAAAATGCCTGGCGAAGCTCATAAAGCCCAGCAGACTATATAAGAGAAAAAATAAAGGAGCGGTAAGAATTCTTACGACAGCATAGATCAAAAGGCCGGCAAAATCTAATAAACCATTCATAAACTAAACGTTTCAGGGTGAATGGTCTTTCAAAAAGGATGGAGGGGCTTTTCAAGAGGAGGGAGAATACTATCAAGACAAGGAGCCATCCTTAAATGCTGCATTTCCAGGTTCAGCTTTCATGGGCAGTTTGTCCGATTGTCTTACGAATATACAGTATAGCAGAGCTAAAAAATCAGGCCAGTTTCAAATTTTGCGGTATCTAGCTTTTAAGAAGTATTTTGATTCCTAATTACAAACTGTTTATGCAGCCTTACATCATCGGTGTAGATATCGGAACCGGAAGCACCAAGGCCGTGGCCGTGGATGTATCGGGAAAGCTCTTCCACAGTTCCCAGGTATTTTATCCCATTCTGGAATCCCAACCCGTATTTTCGGAACAGGATCCGGAGGTGATTGCCCGGGCGTTTTTCCAGACGATACGCGAACTGGTGCAGGAAATGGCCGCTCCGCCTGAAGCCATTTCCCTGAGCAGCGCCATGCATAGTGTGTTACCGGTTGATGAAGCTGGCCGGCCCCTGGGATCCCTGATCCTCTGGTCCGATTCCCGGAGTGCGGCGATTGCTTCCAGACTGAGAGCGGCACCCTTCGCAGAGGAGCTGTACAAAAGAACCGGAACACCCATCCATTCCATGTCGCCCCTCTGTAAGCTGATCTGGCTGTATGAAAACCAGCTGGACCTTTTTGAAACGACGGAACGCTTTATCTCCATAAAAGAATATTTGTGGCAGCTCCTTTTCCAGGAATACGTGATCGATCATTCCATCGCCTCTGCCACCGGATTATTTGATATAGAACGCAAAACCTGGTATCCGGAAGCGCTGGAACTGGCGCATGTGGCGGCGTCCCGTTTATCGGTTCCGGTACCCACTTCCTATTCCAAGGTATTGTCGGATACGGAACAGCTGACCCGTTTGGGATTAACGGCTTCCACCCGATTCTATATCGGTGCCAGTGACGGCTGCCTGGCCAACCTGGGCACCGGCGCGCTGGAACCGGGATGCGTTTCCGTTACCATCGGCACCAGCGGCGCCGTTCGCATGGCCAGCAAAAAACCGGTCTACCAGTTCCCCGAAATGAGCTTTAACTATCTCCTCGACGAACAGCTTTATATCTGCGGCGGGCCTGTGAACAACGGCGGGAATGTGCTGGCCTGGCTACGCGATCAGCGGACTGCGATCAAAGGAGTTGAACCGAGCTATGAACAGTTGTTTTCAGAAATGGAAATTGTGCCTCCGGGAAGCCACAACCTGCTCTTTCTTCCTTACCTCTATGGCGAGCGCGCTCCCATCTGGGATGAGCAGGCCTGCGGCGTTTATTTCGGGATCCGTTCCCATCACGATGCATCCTGTTTCCTTCGTGCCGGCATTGAAGGCGTTTGCTTTGCGTTGCATTCCATTCTGGTATCACTGGAGCGCCACAGCGGCACCATCGGACAGCTACAGGTAAGCGGAGGCTTCGTTCATGCCCCCTTATGGATTCAGATACTGGCCGATATTACGGGCAAGCGCGTTT
>DATAHC010000322.1:0-2795 GCA_036263415.1 Flavisolibacter sp. | reverse complement strand
CAGAAAATAAAGGAAGTAATCGGGGTCAGCAAAGCATACTGTACACGTGTAGGCGGTGGTCCTTTCCCTACCGAGTTGGAAGATGAAACAGGGGAGCAGCTCCGTAAGGTCGGCAATGAATTTGGTGCCACTACCGGTCGGCCGCGCCGTTGCGGCTGGATGGACCTGGTGGCCCTGGAATATGCCTGCATCCTGAACGGGGTGACCCAGATCGTTATGACCAAGGCAGATGTGCTGGATGCCTTCGATGAACTGAAGATCTGCACGAAGTACCGTATCAATGGCGAAGAGACCAGGCAGGTGCCGTTTCAAATGACCCATGCCCCGATCGGGGCCCATTATGAAAGCTTCAAAGGCTGGAGCCAGGAAACGTCTCAGATAAAAACTTCTGATGCATTACCGGAACAGATGAAATCTTATATTAGCTTTATCAATCAGAACCTGCCGGCAAAAGTGCATTACATATCCAACGGACCGGGCAGAGACCAGTTGATCAGGCTGAGCTAATGAATAGAAAAGCAATCGGAAAAAACTTTTTTTAAAAATTTGGCTAATTAAAATCTAAGCACAAATTTTACAGCGTTAATCCAATTTGATTTATGGCAGTACTTACAGTAGAGGAAGTTACCTCAGAAACGTTGATGGACACCCTGGTTGCTCAGGCAAAAGGCCGGTCATCGAAAACCAAGAAGACGGAAGAAGACGATGATGCTGATGAAGAAGTAGCCCCTAAAAAAGGTGGTAAGAAAGCAGATGACGACGATGATGAGGACGACGTCGATGCCGATGACGATTGGGAAAAAGGGGATGCGGAAGAGGACGACTGGGATCCTGATTTCGAGGAATTCGATGTGCCGAAATCAAAAAAAGGCAAGGCCGGAAAAGGTGAGGAAGAAGAAGATTTCAAAGTAGAAGAGGATGAGGAGTTCAAGGACCTTGACCTGTTCAACGACACCGGTTTTGACGACGAGGAAGAAGATTTTTAATTGATTCATACAACAGATTCCCTGATAAGCACCACCTACCGCGTAAGCGATATGGCTGGTATCAAACAAAAAATGTTGAGCTGGTCCAGACAGTTCAACATTTTTTGTTTGCTCGATAACCAGCACTACGAACAGGCGCCCCACCGATGGGAATGCCTCCTGGCGGCCCAGCCCATTGCTTCCATTGAAACCGCCGATCTTTCCGATCTCGATCGTTTCTTCAGCGAGCATCCGGGATGGAAATTCGGCCATCTTGCGTACGACCTCAGGACGCCGCTTTATCCGGATACCCCTCAGAAGACCAATCGGGTAGGCTTTGCGCCAAGCTATTTCTTTGTTCCGGCTTTTCTCCTGGTGTTGCAGCCGCAGGAACTCCGGATCACGGCTCCGGACCCCAACCTGGTCTGGAAGCAGCTGCAGGAGGCAGCTCCCATTACCGGAACCAGTGTGCCGGTTCCCATGCAGCCGTTGCTGGATAGGGCCGGCTACCTGCAAACCATCGAGCAGCTTCGCGCGCATATACGGCGGGGTGATTGCTACGAGATCAATTTCTGCCAGGAGTTTTTTGCAGAGCATGCGGTGATCGATCCCTTCCTGGTTTATGCCAACCTGTGCACGGTTTCCCCCAATCCCTTTATGTCTTTTTACCGGCTGGAGGATAAATACCTTTTATGTGCTTCGCCGGAGCGCTTCCTGGCGCGGCAGGGCAACCGGTTGATCTCACAACCTATCAAGGGCACCATCCGGAGAGGAGCTAATGAAGCGGAGGATGAAGCGCTGCGCCGGCAATTGCAGGAGAGCGCCAAGGATCAGTCGGAGAATGTAATGGTGGTAGACCTGGTGCGTAACGATCTGTCCCGTATCTGTAAGGACGATTCGGTCAGGGTGGAAGAATTGTTCGGCATTTATGCCTATCCGCAGGTATTCCAGATGATCAGCACCATCAGTGGCGAGATACCGGATACGCTGTCCTTTTCACAAATCATGGAAGCGATGTTCCCGATGGGGTCCATGACCGGGGCGCCCAAATACAAGGTGCTGGAACTGATTGCGCGGTACGAACGGCAAAGCAGGGGCTTGTTCTCCGGCTCGGTAGGGTATATCGATCCTGCGGGAAATTTCGATTTCAATGTGGTGATCCGCAGCCTGCTGTATAACCAGTCCGAACGCTACCTCTCTTACCAGGTAGGATCGGGGATCACCTGGTACAGCGAACCCATGCTGGAATGGGAGGAATGCCTGCTCAAGGCTGCCGCCATAAAAAAAGTGCTGGCCTTCTGAGCCAGCACTACAAAGAATTCTTTTTTCTTAACGGGTTGCCGTAAGCATGTTTCTGATGGACTGTTCCAGAATCAGGGAGCGATTGGCCTGGAACAGGGCCAGTTTTTCATTCGGCAGCCGAAGCTCGTACGTACCGTTTACCGATAAGGCCTTGTCGAAATTCGGATTGAGTTTACTGAAGGCGGACAGGTTCATCTGAATACCGTCAGCAATGGCTCCGGAGGTAAATCGGCCCGTTAGGGTAACAGAACCTATCGAAGCATCCGTAGACTGGATGGAGGAGGTAAGCACCAGTCCGTCCGTCTCCTTCTTCGTCAGGGTTGTGAGTCCACCATCACCTTCCATAATGTAATGGGTAGCAATGAATTTCTTCACATGGCTGCGCGTCTCAGCCGGCAGGTAAGCCTGCAGGTCCCAGAAGTTCCGGCTGCCGCTGCGGCGGATGGCCGTGTTTACGTTGCCGGGGCCTGTGTTGTAAGCAGCGATCACCAGCAGCCAGTCGTTATAAATACCATACAGTTCACCCAG
>DATAHC010000321.1:0-5302 GCA_036263415.1 Flavisolibacter sp. | reverse complement strand
AGGCATTCAGCCGCTTATTTTCCGATTCCACACGTTGGGTGCGGCTCTTCAATTCGTCGATCTTCAATTGCATCGTAATGATCTTGATGCGGGCGCTGTCCAGGTCTTCCTGATTGGTAGTATTTAGTAAAGCCGGGATCTCTTTTCGCAGATCATACAACTCCCGGATCTGGCCATTGACATTGCTCTGTGAAGTATCGGATACCTGGCGGATGTTTTTTAGGGAGGTATCCATATTGGTGAGGGCGGCCGTGAAATCGGAGCGCAGCGAATCCCGGGTCACCTGACTGATAGCAGCCTCCTTTGTCAGCACCTGACTATGCTGCCGGACCGGGGCCTTTTTCTTCTGAAAATAAAAATAGGCCCAGGCAGAAAGCAACCCTACCGATATCAGTAATAAAATCAGCGAAGAAACCAGTAAAAGAGATGACTTTTTATCTTTCATCAGCAGCCGCTATTTCGCGATCGTTTGTTCTACATAGGCTGTGATCCAGCCCACCTGCCCGTTTTTAACCAGGTAAAACTGCTTTTTATCGTTGATGCCTTCAAACTGCCTCATGATGCGCAGCAGAAGTCCGGTTCCGGCCATAAGGGAACGCTGATCGAAAACCTGATTCACACGCTTCACTTCTTTCGCAATCGCCGCTTTATCCAGCGTAGGATCCGTCACGGTACGCCAGATGGCCGTATCCGATACCGAGCTGTAGTTTTTAGCCAGCCGTTGGCTGAACTTTACAACCTCCTGGTAAGTTACCGGCACCACCGCATTATCCAGCAGCTCGGGGTACATCAGCGTAGCTACCGACCAGGCGATGCCACCGCTGACAGCGATATTATCGCTCATGTTATAGGCGCCGCTTACATTCACTGCATATACGATCTCGGTATTCGGTTCTCCTTCCAGCACGCGGTAAAGCTGCTTGTTATAATTAGCGATGCTTTTATCCTCATCCAGACGCTTATCCGTGGCATTGGCGATGGTCTTAGTGCCCCAGTTCACCTGAAACAGGCGGAGGTCATTGGTATTGCCGTTCGGGAAATAGCCACCCTTCGTATTTCCGCTTCCGATATCGATCAAAAAGGTGGTATAGCGCCGGGATTCCGGTACAATGCCCAAATGCGAAAGGCGTGCCTCCTGAAGCGGGTCTACAAAGGCCACCTCGCGTTGTGGTTCTTTGATACGGCTTTTGAAGGAATCGACCAGCTCCTTCACCACAGCGTTCTTCTTTTCCTTTTCAGCCTGCATTACCACACCGCTGCTGACAACGGTGAATATGCGTTCAGAAGGTATGTTGTATTGTTCTTTTGCCATGGCATAAAGCTTACAAAGGCCATTGAGTGTAGCCTGGAAAGTTGGGCCCGAGAAAGAAATGAAATCAGTATTGATCGAGGTTTCTTCCACCACATTGAAGGCACCTGTTTTCTGTGCATTCTTACCTACTTCGAGAATGCTCATTTTTATGCCTTTGGATCCGATGTCGATTCCTGTATAAAGGGAGGAGTTTTTGAATTTAGGCTTGAAGCTCGTTTGGGCTTCCGATAAGGTAGAGATTGCCAAAAGCAGGCTGCAGAGCAACAGATGCTTTATAGTAAGTTTGGTCATCTTGTATAAATTACGATAAAATTACAGTATTAAATCCTGTGAAACATAGTTGCAGCCGCTATTGTGAAAAAAATAAGCCCAACGCTAAAACCTCTCGCGGCCCCTTCAACTGACGATGGAAAAGCTGGAAAAGTTGGTTGCAGATGGTTTACTTTCGGTCTTTCATGGAAGATCATCTTTCAATACTGAAGAAATATTGGGGATTTGAGGACTACCGGCCACTTCAGAAAGAGATCATTGAATCGGTTCTTTCCGGTCGCGATACCCTCGCCATCCTGCCTACGGGTGGTGGAAAATCCATCTGCTTCCAGGTGCCCGCACTGGTAAAGGAAGGTATCTGTTTGGTGGTATCTCCTCTGATAGCGCTGATGAAAGACCAGGTAGAGAACCTGAAAAAAAGAGGGATCCCTGCTCTGCTGATCCATTCAGGCATGCAAAGGGCCGATGTGATGCAAACCCTCCGGAATGCTACGGACAGCTATTTCCGCTTTTTATACATATCACCGGAACGGCTGGAGACCGGGCTTTTCAGAGAATTTCTTCCAGCTATGCAGGTCAGCCTGATCGCCGTGGATGAAGCGCATTGCATATCGCAATGGGGACACGATTTCAGACCGGCCTACCGGCGGCTGGAATCGCTAAGAAAGGAGCTCCCTGATGTTCCTGTGCTGGCGGTCACCGCCTCTGCCACGCCCGAGGTGCAGCTGGATATTACGGAGCAGCTCCGGATGAAGACTCCTTCGCTGTTCCGCCTTCCTTACGAGCGAAAGAATTTGTCTTATAGTGCCTTCCGTACCGATGCCAAAGCCGTCAAGCTGGCTGAAGTGCTTCAAAAGGTTCCCGGAAGCGCCATTGTATACTGCAAAAGCCGCAAACGCACGACAGAGATCGCCCGGCTCCTGGAAGGGCAGGGTATTCCGGCGGCCTATTACCATGCCGGACTTAAGCCGGAAGAACGGAACCAGCGCCAGGAAGCCTGGGTCCGGAATAAAACCAGGGTCATTGTTTGTACTAATGCTTTCGGGATGGGGATCGACAAACCGGATGTACGCGCCGTGATCCACATGGATCCGCCCGAATGCCTTGAAAATTATTACCAGGAAGCGGGCCGTGCCGGAAGAGACGGATTGAAATCCTATGCCGTGCTGCTGTTTGACCAGCGCGACCGGGACGAGCTGGCACAATTGCATCAGGTACGTTATCCCGGACTGGAGCAAATCCGGAAGATCTATCAGGCCCTGGTCAATTTCTTACAGATCCCGGTAAACACAGGTCAGGACAAAAGCTTTGTATTCCGATTCGATGAATTTATCCGCAACTTCAAAATGAATGGCCAGGAGGCCTTATATGCCATTAAGGCGCTGGAACAGGACGGCTGGCTGGATTATAACGAACGGAACTTTTCTCCCTCCACGATCGTGTTCACCACCAATAAGAAAGGACTATATGAATTTCAGCAAAGCTATCCGCATCACGAAGCCTTGCTCACCACCCTGCTCCGTACCTACGGCGGCATCTTCGATTTTCCTTCTTTTATTGTGGAAACAACGCTGGCCAGATTGCTGAAAAAAGAAGAAACAGAGATCCGGATGCAGCTGAAAACCATCGCATCGTTTGGCATCCTTCACTATATACCACGCAACGATGAGCCGCAGCTGGTTTTCCGGAAGAATCGGGTGGCGGCGGAAGACCTGACCTTTAACCTGATGCAATACTATAAGAGAAGGGATGCTTTTGTAAAAAGAACCGGCAGGATGCTGGAATTTATCGGCCTGGAGTCGTGCCGGAGCCAGTTTATCAGCCGCTATTTCGGAGATCAGACGGCGCTTCCCTGCCAGGTATGCGATAACTGTTTGAAGGCCCGGAAAACAGAACTGACCCCACAGGAATTTGAACAGCTATCCCTTGCTATTCTGAAACAGGTAGCCGGTCAGTCGTGTACCATTGAAACACTCCTCACCTCCCTTCAGCCGGTTAAAAAAGAAAAAGCCTGGAAGGTGCTTGAGTTCCTTCAGGCTGAAAATAAGATCCGGGTAGACCGCAATAGGAACCTGGTGCTGTCCTAAGCCTTAAAAAATACTTTTCCGCCGGCGCGAGCTGCCACCCAGCCCTAAAACACCTAATAACGACCGGGTGATCATAGTAGCAGCGGTACGACCCGCGCTGCGAATGATCGGATTGTCCAGGATGCTTTTTTCCTTAGGTGCCTTCTTCTCCGCTTTTGCCTGCTGCTGCATTTCCTCGATTTCCTGCGTCCGCTGCGCTGCCGTTTCCATTTTGGCGGTCAGAATTTCGTAGGCGCTTTGGGAGTCTACCTTCTGGTTATACTTAGCCGCCAGCTTGCTGGACCCTACCAATGCCTGGATCTCGCTATCGCTCAGAATATCCATCCGGCTCCGCGGCGGTGCCAGCAGGGTATGCACCAGGGGCGTTGGAATGCCTTTTTCATTCAGGGTGGTGATCAGCGCTTCTCCAATACCCAGGTGCGTGAGCAGGGCATCCACATCATAGAACGCCGTTTCCGGGTAGTTCTCTGCAGCCTGTTTGATCGCCTTCCTGTCTACGGCGGTAAAGGCCCGCAGCGCGTGCTGCACCTTCAGGCCCAGCTGTGCCAGCACGGAGGGTGGGATATCCATTGGATTCTGCGTGCAGAAAAAGACACCGATCCCTTTGGAGCGAATCAGCTTTACAATATTCTCGATCTCCTGGAGCAGCACCTCTGAAGCATCATTGAAGATCAGGTGCGCTTCATCAATAAAAAGCACCAGCTTGGGTTTGTCCAGGTCGCCTTCTTCCGGGCAGGTAGCATAGAGTTCGGCCAGCAGCTGCAGCATGAAGGTGGAGAATAGCTTGGGGCGGTCCTGCATTTCTGTAACACGGAGAATCGAAATGATCCCTCTGCCATCTTCACTGATACGCATCAGGTCATCTACCTCAAAGCTCTTTTCCCCGAATAAGGCGTCTGCTCCCTGCTGTTGCAGCTCGATCACCTTACGCAGAATGGTGCCGGTGGAAGTGGTTGAGATCTTTCCATATTGCTTTTCGATCTCCGCTTTTCCTTCGTTGGAGACGTATTGAAGCACCTTGATGAAATCTTTCAGGTCCAGCAGGGGAAGTTTGCTGTCATCGCAATATTTAAAGATCAGGGCTACGATGCCGCCCTGCGTGTCGTTTAATCCAAGGACCTTACTGAGTAATACGGGACCGAATTCACTGACGGTGGCCCGTAGCTGAACACCTGCTTTTTCGCTCAGGGTCAGCAATTCTACCGGATAAGCCTGGGGCTTATAGGGAATGCCGGTTTGGGCAGCGCGCTCCTGGATCTTGTCATTCGCTGTGCCGGCTGCAGCCAATCCGCTCAGGTCGCCTTTGATATCCAGCAGCAGTACGGGTACGCTGGCATCACTCAATCCCTCACTGATCATCTGGAGGGTCTTGGTTTTTCCTGTGCCGGTAGCGCCGGCTATCAACCCATGGCGGTTCATGGTGCGCAACGGCAAATACACATCGCTTTCAGGCACTACCTGGCCGTCCAATACGGCCTTTCCCAGGCGTATGGACTCTCCTTTAAAGCTATATCCGGATGAAATGGCTGCTATAAATGTTTCCTGATTTGGCATCGTTGAAAATAAGAAAAATAGATACATCGGAAATCAAATGGTCTGTTCTTATTCTGTTGACCGGCCATTCAGACAGCCG
>DATAHC010000320.1:0-4277 GCA_036263415.1 Flavisolibacter sp. | reverse complement strand
AATTACGGCTGCGGGATATCGGTGGTATCATTGTAGTTGACTTCATCGATATGAAGCTTCCGGAGAATAAGAAGAAGCTCATGGAGTCGATGGAAGAATTTATGCGTCCGGACAGAGCCAAGCACGCCGTTCTTCCCATATCCAAGTTCGGCCTGATGCAGATCACCCGTCAGCGGATGAAGCCGGAAATGAATATCAATACGCAGGAGGTATGTCCGACCTGTAATGGAACCGGCAAGATCGCTTCTACCCTGATCCTGGAAGACGAAATAGAAAAGAACCTCAATTACCTCATTACCCATAAGCATAAGAACCTATCTATTGCTGTTCATCCTATTGTATATGCCTACCTGACCAAAGGCTGGCTCTGGAATTCCAAAGTTGCCAAGTGGAAGCGCAAATTCAGTCAGCCCATCCAGGTACGATCTGATAATAACTATCACCTTACCGAATTTCATTTCTTCGACCACAATAACGAAGAGATCAAGATCTAAAAAAGAAACCCCGCAGCTGCGGGGTTTCTTTTTTATCATTCCATTCGAAAGGATCAATATCCTTCATTCTGAGTAAGATTTGAATTCACAGTACGCTCACGAGACGGAATCGGAAGTACCAGCTTGGGAGAATTCCATGGTAACGGTCCGACGGAACCCTGCAGTCTCTTGATGTCGTGCAGTGCCTGGCCTTCGAAGGCCAGCTCCAGCTTCCGCTCACGAAGAATATTTGCCAGTGTTAAAGTTCCGGCCGTGTAGGGGTCCAGCCCCACGCGTGCCCTAATCGTATTGATATCACTCACCGGCGTAGCTCCCACAGACGTGCCCAGTCTGAAGTTGGCTTCCGCACGGATCAGGTACATCTCGGCCAGGCGAATGATGGGAACATTGCCATATAACATATCGAACTTGCCTGTTCTGTAAACGCCACCGTCATCATAAAAAAGATTCAGTCTGTCATCATTGGGCTCGTATAATGCCAGATGTTCGTCCCTGATATCGATATCGCCTCTTCCGCCGATCGGTGAGAAATAGGTATCAAAATCATTAACACCCTGAGAGCTGGTTACCTGCATAGAGAAGATATATTCACCCGGGCTACCGATATCTTCATTAGCGTTATCCGGATTGAACGGGAACACTTCTGCATAGGTTTCCTCCAGCTGATATTTTCCAGAGCTGATGACACGGTTGGCAGCAGCCGCTGCATTGGTGTAATCACCTTTCTGCAAATAAACACGTGCCAGCATAGCCGCAGCAGCATATTTATTGGCAAAAAAGCTATTTGTAGCTGGAAGCAGGCTTTCCGCTTCTGTAAGATCCTTGATCACCTGCGTATACACAGCAGCTACTTTATCTCTTGCCTTTTGTGACTGAGCATCTAATGGTGCGCGCGTTGGTGTTAAGACCAGCGGCACGCCATCATTTTGTGTGGGATCGCCCTGGTTCCAGGGTTTCGCATACAGCCTTACCAGGTCGAAATAAACGGATCCGCGAATAAATTTCGCTTCTCCTTCGACCCGGTTCTTCTTGGCAGCCAAGACTACATCCAAGGCACTCAGTACATTGTTGACATCATTGATCACTTTATAGGAATCCAGCCAGGTATTGGCAACAAAAGCATTGTCTACCGGAATGGCCTTATTATAGATCTGTGTAAGTCCCTGAAAGGTACCGCTCCAGTTGATCTCATTAAAATCTGCCAGTAATTCAGAGTATACGAACATATCACCTCCGTAAACGTTGGCATCACCCAGATCTGAATAGGCGCCCACCATTGCCGCTTCCACATCTGAGCTTGTAAGCAGGGCTTTTGATGCATCAATACTTTGTGTAGGATTGATGTCCAGTCTTTTCTGACAGGCTGCAGCTGAGAAAAGGATGGCTACACCTACTATATATTTTTTTAATTGGTTCATTGTCATTTTCATTTAATGTGAATACTACAGCCCGATGCTGATTCCGAATACGAATGTTTTTAACTGTGGCGCAGAATAAAAATCAACACCCTGATTAATATTCGAAGCCTGGTAGTCTGCATTCACTTCAGGATCCCATCCTTTGTATTTGGTAAAAGTGAACAGGTTCTGACCACGGAAGTATACTCTTACACGTTCCAGGCCCACTTTCCCAGCAATATTCTTGGGAAGGTTCCATCCTAATGTAACAGCCTTCACCCGGAGGTATGAACCATCGGAAATATAACGGCTCGAAGGATCTACTCCGTTACCATAGAATAAACGTGGTTCGGGCACCATGGTGATATCCCCAGGCTTCTGCCAGGCGGCCAGCTGATCTCTGGTCTGATTATCAAATCCATTGCTTCCGGCGGCAGACATATACTGCCCTCCACCATTGTAGATCTGATTGCCCTGAACGCCCTGCATGAGCAATTCAAAATCAATTGTTTTATAGGTCAGGGTATTTCTCATTCCATAAATGAAATCGGGGTTGGGATTACCAATTACAACTTCCTCCGCTTCATTATAATCATTGGTAGTGGACCGGTCTACCTTGCCACTGGCATCAACGGTATTTTTGATAAACAAAGCATCACCATTAGCAGGATCAGCACCGGCAAATTCTTTCGCCACAAAAACGCCTAATGGCTGCCCTTCTCTTGCTCTATTCTGATTACCCAATCCCAGTTCCTGACCATCCAGGTCAGTGATCTTATTGCGGTTCAGGCCGAAATTGATGCTGGTGGTCCAACGGAAATTCTTGGAGCTGATATTATCAGAGGTAATTGTAAATTCAATACCCTTATTTTCCAGCTTACCTATATTTCTGTACTGTGAACGAAAACCTGTAGTTCCAGGCACTTCCACAGTCAACAATAAATCTTTGGTATTTCTTTGGTAAACATCTACTTCTGCACTAATACGGTTATTTGCTAACCCGATTTCGAATCCTAAATCAGCACTTGCCGTACTTTCCCATTTTAAATCAGGATTTCCAAGCTGGGTTGGGTGCTGTCCAGGGATTCCTCCATAAGCGGCATCACCTGAAAATAAATCCAATGGAGCGTTATTTGGGATTTCAGCATTTCCCGTTAATCCATAACTAGCTTTCAGCTTAAGAAAACTAATTGCCTTGGAACTCTTGAGGAAATTTTCTTCAGAAAGAATCCATCCTGCAGAAACGGCAGGGAAAAATCCCCATCTGTGATTTATTCCAAATCGGGATGAAGCATCAAAACGGCCACTTAATGCCAGAAGGTATTTATTGTTGTACTTATAATTAGCCCTGGCAAAATAGGATAAAAATGAAAACCGCTGCTCTGCAGAGGTTGCTCCTGTTTTTGATGCAGAACTAACTAATTTCTTATATGATTCCGAAGGAAACGATTCTCCCGTAGCAGTGCTCGTTAACCAGCGTTGTTCCTGGAAAGAAGTTCCCAAAACAGCATCAAAATCATGAACCTGGCTGAAGGTATTGACATAGCGGAAGAAATTATTCGTTGTGTAGTTCAAAATCTGATCGGAACTCACAAAGCCACCCCCTTTCGGATAACCAGCATTTCTTACGGTTACAGGGCCATAGTAGGCTTCTTCCGTTTGAGTTAGCTGATCTACACCGAATTCCGAACGGAAACTAAGTGATTTCAGAATCTGCGCCTGACCGAAGATATTTCCCAGAGTGCGATAACCTGTAGTATTGTAGTCAGCTCCTCCCACATTAAGGAGTGGGTTGTAATAGACCGGGTAGTTGGTATTAGGTCCTCCTGGATTATCAGATCGATTCGGATCGGAAGCACCGCTTTTTTTACCTGTACGCGGATCAATCAAAGGTGTGATCGGCGAAAGTGCCACAATTTGTAAAGGCGTTGCGAATGCATTGTCGTTCGATACCCTTTGATTAAAGGTACGTGTAAATGCCAGGTTCATACCCAGGTTGAGCCAGGAATTTAATTTATGATCGACGTTCAGACGCGCATTATATTTTTTGTATGCATTATTAATAAGGATACCCTTTTGATCCAGGTATTGGCCACCCATATAGAATGTGGTCTTTTCATTTCCACCTGTAAAGCTCAGGTCATATTGAGAGATCGGCGCTTTCTGGAAGGCTTCATTCTGCCAATCCGTGTTCACCTTGAAGGTTTTGTAATCGTCGTTACCAGCAGAGTATCTTCTCAGGCGGCTTTCCACAAAAGACTCATAATCGTCAAGGGCATCCTGCAACGTAGCCCAGTAACCCTGATTGAATTCATAATTCGCGGCTCCTACACCAGCACGGCGCATATAGGCCACGTATTCTTCGGCATTCAAAAACTCCCGTTTT
>DATAHC010000319.1:0-7314 GCA_036263415.1 Flavisolibacter sp. | reverse complement strand
CAGGATGGTCGTGCCCAGGAATTTACGTCCCAGCGTTATCGCGATCACCGCAATGGGAATGGAAGCGGAAACGGTCAATCCTGCTTTCAGCGCCAGGTATACCGTGGCGGCGCCGAAGATGATACCGAAGGCGGCACCGGTAAGAATGGACTTGAGGGTGAGCTCCGCCATCTGGGTCTCGGGAGCTACAAAAGGTCGGAACTTGTTCTTGATCTCGGCCATAGCAATCTGTTTGTAGTGGCTAAATGTAGTAAATAATAACTAACAGGGTCAGCGCCTGAACGCAGGCACCTGGCTATTGTTGGCGCGTTTCCATGTGCATCATGCGCTTCAATCGTTTCGAAAGCAGGAACAGAATGAGCGCGGCAATGCCTCCCATGAATACGAACAGCATAAAGAAGTCGTAGGTATCTTTCATCTGGTAGCCAAGGAAAGAGGTTGGCTTCTCGCCCGGAAACAGGGAGCTGAGTACACCGGCCAGCTTATTGCCCGCGGCATTGGAAAGGAACCATACGGCCATCAGCAGTGAGGAGAATTTCAGGGGTGACAGCTTATTTACCAGCGAAAGTCCGATCGGTGACAGGCTCAGCTCACCCCAGGTGTGCAGGGCATACATGCCAAATAGCCAGATCATGCTCACTTTAGCACCGGAGGAGGCAGTGCTGACGCCATAGGCGATCCACCAGTAACCTAAGGCCAGTAATAGCAGGCCCAGCGCCATCTTTGTTGGCGCGGAGGGTTCCCGCTTGCCCATCTTCAGCCAAAGGAAGGCAAAAGCAGGCGCAAAAATGATCACGAATATGGAGTTCAGCGACTGGAAGAAACTGGCCGGGATGGTATAAGAACCCAATTGCCGGTCTGTCTGCCGTTCGGCAAACAGGTTCAGCGAAGCGCCGGTCTGCTCGTAAGCCGCCCAGAAGAAGATCACGAAAAAGGAAACGACGAAGATCACCCCCACCCGTTCCTTTTCAGCACGCGTAAGTGTCTTATCAAAGAAAACGACGAAGGCGATATAGAGAACGGATACGATGAGCAGGTACGACATGAAGCTGAACACCTTGGCATCCACATATAAAATACCCATACAAAAAAACGAGAGCAGGATCATACCTATAATGATCGCAGGTGTCTGAAACCAGGCTTTTGGAGCGGCATTCACTGTTTTTACCACACCGGCTTCCTTTACTTCTTTTGTGGGAATGGTTCCCAGCAGCGCTCCTTCCGGAGAGCGTACATATTTATCCTGGAACAGCAGCTGCACCACCACGCTGATCAGCATGCCGATACCACCTACCAGGAAGGCCCATTTGAAATCAGCAGGGTTGCCGGTTTGTCCGACTAAGCCACAGGCCAGCGGACCCAATGCACCACCAATGTTGATACCCATATAGAAGATGGTATAGGCCGGATCGATCCGGCGATCGCCCTTCGGATAGAGCTGTCCCACCATAGACGAAATATTTGGCTTGAAGAAGCCATTGCCGGCGATCATGAATCCCAGTCCCAGAAATAGCATAAAGGTGGACAGGTCCACGTTGGATTTAAAGATGGTACCGGAGTAGAACAGGATGAACTCACCAACAGCCATCACCAGTCCGCCAATAATGATCGACCGCCGGTTGCCCCAGAAACGGTCGGCGATGTAACCGCCCAGCAAGGCTGAGAGGTAGATCAACCCGATATAACTGCCGTATAAATTAGAAGCAAATGCATCGTTGAACACCAGTGCCTGTGTCATGTAGAAGATGAGGATGGCGCGCATGCCATAGTAGTTGAAGCGCTCCCACATCTCTGTGGCAAACAATACATAGAGACCTTTGGGGTGACCCCTGTCACTGAATTCCGTACGGATCTCGTCTGAAGCTTTAATCTCCGGCATAGTAAATGGATTATTGAAAATTTTAATTCCTATTCATACGTAAACGTCTCAAAATAAGGCAAATTATTTTTCAAAAGACGAGAAGGGCTTCTTTAACATTTGTAACCGATATTCGCAACCAGCTTTACGAACCAATGAATATACTTTTACTCGGATCCGGCGGAAGAGAACATGCCCTGGCATGGAAACTGACCCAAAGCGCTTTATGCACGCAATTGTTCATAGCGCCGGGTAATGCCGGCACGGCGCAGTGCGGTACCAACAAGCCATTTGCCGTTACTGATTTTGAAGCCATCAGCCGATGCTGTGCGGACGAAAAGATCGACCTAGTATTCGTAGGTCCGGAAGAGCCCCTGG
Source organism: Flavisolibacter sp. (assembly GCA_036263415.1). GTDB lineage: Bacteria > Bacteroidota > Bacteroidia > Chitinophagales > Chitinophagaceae > Flavisolibacter. Next base: position 5,078 of record DATAHC010000319.1, on the reverse strand, counting down.
TAAAAGGCGTGGTCGATCATCTGCGGCTGGCCTTTCCCGAACTCATGATCATTGGTCCGGCACAGGAAGCCGCGCAACTCGAAGGCAGCAAGGCTTTTGCCAAGTCCTTTATGCAGCGCCATGGCATACCTACGGCGGCTTATCAGGAATTCACGGAAGATAACTTTACGGAAGGCATTGAGTACCTGAAACAGCATGCTTTACCCATCGTACTGAAGGCAGACGGACTGGCTGCCGGTAAAGGCGTGATCATCTGCCAGCACCATGTGGAAGCGGTGGCGGAATTTGAGTTGATGATCCAGCGCTCCAAGTTCGGCGAAGCCGGCAAGCGCGTGGTGGTGGAAGAATTTCTGACCGGCATAGAGCTCTCCGTATTCGTACTTACGGACGGAAAGAATTATGTGGTGCTGCCGGAAGCCAAAGATTACAAGCGCGTAGGCGAAGGCGACAAGGGACTGAACACCGGAGGCATGGGCGCTATCAGCCCGGTGCCATTTGCCGATGCCGCCTTCATGGATAAAGTGTTGAAGCGCATTGTAGAGCCTACCGTAAAAGGATTGCAGAAAGACCAGCTGGATTATAAAGGCTTCATCTTTATCGGCCTCATTAAAGTAGGAGACGATCCTTTTGTGATCGAATACAATTGCCGCCTCGGCGATCCGGAAACAGAAGTAGTGATTCCGCGTATTAAGAATGACCTGGTGACCCTGTTGACAGCGACAGCAAAGCAGCAACTGGATACTGTTACCATCGATACCGACCCCCGTTTTGCCACTACCATCGTAGCCGTAAGCGGTGGGTATCCGAACGAGCATGAAAAAGGCTTTCCCATCAGCGGTCTCGATACCCGGCTGCCCGATACCATCCTGTTTCAGTCGGGCACCAGGGCTTCCGGTGATACTATTGTAACCAACGGAGGCCGCGTATTCTGTGCCACGGCTTTAGGGGCCGACCTGGAAGAGGCCATCGCCGGATCAAGGGAACTGGTGGAGGTGGTTGATTTCGAAGGCAAGTATTTCCGCCGCGATATCGGCTTCGAGTTCTTCAGTACAGAAGCGTCCGGAGAAAACGAATAGCAGCCCTTCCCGTTCGGTAAATATTGCTGACATTCGCAGCACTATGGACGTTCACTACCACGATTACCTGCAACTGGACCAGATCCTGAACGCGCAGCACCCGGAGAGCACAAAGCAGAACGCATCGGCGCATGATGAAATGCTATTCATCATCATTCACCAGGCCTATGAGCTCTGGTTCAAGCAGCTGCACCATGAAGCGGACTCCATCCTGGATATTATGCGCAAGCCTTCCCTGAACGATAATTCTCCGGAACTGCAAACGGTAGTGCACCGCATGAACCGCATGGTCACCATCCTGCGCGTGCTCATTCACCAGATCGATATACTGGAGACCATGACGCCTATGGACTTTCTCGATTTCCGCGACCTGCTCCGTCCTGCCTCGGGCTTTCAGAGCTGGCAGTTCAAACTGCTGGAAGCGAAGCTGGGGCTCAAGTTCGAATACCGACATGGCAAGGAATATTATACGGCGCAATTGCGCGATCAACATATAGACCTGATCAAGGAAGCCGAAACACAGCAATCCTTTCTGCAGCTGGTGAACGACTGGCTGGAGCGCATCCCTTTCTTCGACGATCAACAGCTCTGGAAAGACTTTCCCCAGGCAGCGGGTGAGCGCCATCCCTTCTGGACCGAATACAAAAACAGCTATGCTACCAGTTTAGCCGAAGCGGAGAAGAACAACCTCGATGCTTTCGATGCGGTGTTCTTTCAGCAGCGGGAGAGCCATTATACCCTATCGGCCAAGGCCAACCGCGCTGCACTGTTTATCATGCTTTACCGCGGCTATCCGCTTTTACAGCTTCCCTTTCAGTTGCTTAACAACCTGCTGGAGATCGATGAGCAGCTCAGCACCTGGCGCCACCGTCATATGAACATGGTGCACCGCATGATCGGCACGCGCATCGGCACCGGCGGCAGCAGCGGCAAGGATTATTTGAAATCAGCTGCCGATAAGCATTATATCTTCAAGGAGATCGCCCAGCTGACCTCATTTCTTATTGAGCGCCGCCGGCTGCCTCAACTGCCCCGGGAAGTGGAAGGCAAGCTGGGGTTTGTAAGCTAGAGGAATATCGAACAAGGAACAAGGAATGATGAATGGTGAAGTTGGCCTCTGTTCATCGGTACTTCTTTTGGAGAAATGCTCAATGGTCAATGTTCAATTTTCAATGAGCATTGACTTACCGGCATCAATCTTTTCTTCAATTCGTCCGGCGTATAGAACCACAAAGGCTCTAAGCCACAAAGGAGCACAAAGACCGCCGGATCGATGCGCCAATTAACAAAATGCCTATTTGCCAATTCAAACAGCCAGTATTAGTAGTATCATTCCAGCCCTCAATCTGTCATCCCCACTTTCGCTCTGTCATCCCGACGAAGGAGGGATCTCTACGACCAGCCTATTGTAATGCCTGACTGCGACATAGTCCGGACCGTCATGCGCGTGTCCGCCTCTGGCGGAAGTGCAACGAAGCAATCTCGCTTGGAAGTGCTACCTAAAGCAGTAAAAACCGCACCCTAGTTCAGACCGTCATTGCGAGGAGGAACAACGAAGCAATCCTCCTGACCTCCAGACTGCCCTTACGCCAAACCAACACGCAGGAAAAGCCCATATCCAAATCGACCCACTGATTACTGATTACTGATTGCTGCTCCCTACTGACTCCCACTTAAAAGCACCACCTTATCGACAACCCCTCCTGCCCGGAACCTCCCCAAGCTACTAAGACTCTCAGAAGGCAAGTAATCCAAGTCCACCCTACAAGCAAGGGACGCCTAAGATTAGGTATTGAAAAGGTAAAGCAACGGACAATCTACGGTCTGGTAAAGCCTAGGAAGAGGCATAGTATCGTCCCTCATCCTTCGTAGTGAAAGCCTAGTGAAAGCATACCACTCCCATACCACCTCCATAGCGCCCCCATGCCACAACCCATCCACTGCCATGGAAGTCCCATCACAAATAGATGATTCATATGAGAAGAAATTATACTACAAGAGGTTATACTAAAAGCCAGGAAGTGGGGTAATTCATAAGTTAACCTGGGCTTCCATATGGCTTCTATATAGGGTCAATAGGAAGTTAGCACGAAGGATGCGGCATGCTGGCAGGAAGGTGAAGTGTAAAACAGTAGACAAACTGGCTTGAGTCTCAGGAGATCAGTTGAATTATAGTACTTCAAAAGCTGACGTCTGACGACCGACGTCTGAAGTCTGACGTCTGACAGCTCTCCTTGCCTATCCATTGGCCTATCGGCACATAGAAAATAGGCTCATTTGCTCTCCTTGTTTGTCCTTCTTTCTCCCTGTTTGTCCCTGATTGTCCCTGATTGGGAAGTGACACTTTGCCTCTTACTAGCTTTGCCTTTTAATAATTAATTATTCCCAAACTCAATGAAAAAAGAACTCTCCTTTGCTTTTTATCTCTTTCAGGGTGCTATCGGTAAGCGCCTGGTCTGTAAGCATTACCGAAAAGGCGGCATTGTCCTTACAAAATATCCTAATATGAAAGATATTATACCCTCCACTAAACAGAAGCGGCAGCGCAGGCTCTTCAAACTGGCAGTGCAATATGCCAAGGCCATCTTTCAGGATGCGGTGAAGAAAGAACAGAAGTACAGAGAGATGAGAAGACCCAGAAGAATGTTTCAGAAGCTGATGAAGGAGTGGTTCAGTAAAAGAGAAGACCGGCAATTAAGAAATAGAAGAAGGCTCCATACGTGGCAAAGAAATGTGGAGCGGAATAAAGGAATGAAGTGGATTCCGGTTTCCGATAAAACAGCTACTCCTCCTATAGTAGGGGATTGCTTCGTCGTTCCTCCTCGCAATGACGGTCAGTATGTATGCACTGTCAGTCTTACGATAGGGTGTTCGTATAGATCCCTCCTTCGTCGGGATGACAGCCTGAGGGTTGAAATGACAAACTGTAAGCTGGCTTTTCCATTGGCACATCGGCAGATTGCCTTATTTACACATTCTCTTCGTGCTCCATTGTGCCTTCGAGTCTTTGTGGTTCATTACGCCAGGTGGTTAATAAGAAAAGATAGATACAATTAGCATGTGTTCTCCGTGTTCCCCTGTGCCACAGTGACTCTGTGGTTCAGCCTACGCCAGATGAAACGAAGGAAAGTTAGAGACGCGAAAGCAAATCAGACATCAGACATCCTACATCCGACATACTCTCACATTCTCTCACTCTCTTCCTTTCACCGGGCTTTTGATATCGTGGTAGAAAAGAAAGGTCCAGCCTTCTTCATTGCCTTGCTGCCACCACTGCTGGCGCAGTTGCATGCAGAGGTCGGGCTGGTAATCGTATTTGGTTTTGTAACGCACTTTCATCTGCTGAAGCTGGGGCGCATCATCGCCGCCGAAGAAAACGGTAGCACCCTGGTCGCGGATCCAGAACACCTGGTGGTGCGGGGAGTGGGCGCCGGTATGCCGATACGTGATATAATCTCCGATCGTTCCTTCATCGTCCTTCAGAAGATGAAGTTGTGAGGAGCCCTGAAGGGCTTCGATCTCCTCAGGGATAAAGGACGGTGCGCCGGTGCGCAGGGCGAAGTCCAGCTCGCGCTCCTGCACGTAATAGGTAGCGTTCGGGAGGCTGAGGCGACTGTGGTCACTCTCCAGGCTGATACCGCCGGCATGGTCCTTATGCAGGTGAGACATGAGCACTTTAGTGATCTGTTCCGGCTTTAGTCCGGCCTTTTCCAGGTTGGCATGCAATTGCATTTTGCCCTCGCCGGTATCGTTGAAGCCCAGGCCTGTATCGAGCAGGAGAATATCCTTGGAAGTTATCACTACAAAAGGCTGGATCTCCACCAGCAGACTACCCACGGGCCGCTCGTTGAGGATATCGCCCTCATCAAAAGGCACAAAAAGCTTGGTCTTGTCGATGGTAAAGGAACCTTCGGAAAGCGGAATGATCTGTACGCCGTTGCCTGCCCTGTATACGTTGCTGTTCGCCATTTGTGTGAAATAAGGCGCAAAGGTAAAGCCTGC
>DATAHC010000318.1:0-2472 GCA_036263415.1 Flavisolibacter sp. | reverse complement strand
CCCGGATGTTTAAGCGATATTATTACATACACCTGAATCGTAAGAGGCTTCCCCAAGGAAGCCTCTTACGATTATATAGCCTGTTTGCGGTTTCAATCTTTACATCCGCTCCGGTACGTGGATACCCAGCAGCTGCATGCCGCTCTTGATCACCGAGGCCGTTAACTGGCAGAGCTGCAGGCGAACCTGCTTCTTTTCCTCCGTTTCCGCCTTCAGCACCTTATGATGTGTGTAGAAGGAGCTGAAAGCCTGCGATACACTGTAAATATAATTGGCTATCAGTGCCGGACTATATTCGGCAGCGGCCAGCTTCACGGTGTCTGCATACTGCTCCAGTAACAGGAGCAGCTGCTTTTCCAGTTTCTCCAGTACTACCGGTACGGTACCGGCTGTGGCAGGCTGCTGTCTTAATATTGATTTGATACGGGCATGCGTGTATTGGATGAACGGTCCCGTAAAACCCTCGGGCTGAATGGACTCTTCCGGATTGAAGACCATTTTCTTCTTGGGGTCCACTTTCAGTAAAAAGAACTTCAGGGCGCCCAGCGCAATCATTTCATTGATCGCTCCGATCTCCTCCGGGGAGAATTCTTCTACCTGTCCCTTTTCCTTTGTTTTCGCAGCGGCCTGCGCTACCATTTCGTTAATCAGGTCGTCGGCGTCCACTACAGTGCCTTCACGGCTCTTCATCCGTCCACTCGGCAATTCCACCATACCGTAGCTCAGGTGCACAATGCCGTCGGCATAGGGAAGGCCCAGCTTTTTCAGGATCAGTGTCAGCACTTTCATGTGATAATTCTGCTCATCGGCTATCACATAAAGGCTCTGATCGTATTGGTATTGCTCGTATTTCTGATCGGCCAGTCCCAGGTCCTGGGTGATATAAACGGACGTGCCATCCCGGCGCAGCACCAGCTTTTCATCCAGTCCCTCATCTGTGAGGTCGATCCACACACTGCCGTCTTCTTTTCGGTAGAACACCCCTTTCTGCAGTCCGCTTTCAACAAATTGCCGGCCCAGCAGGTAAGTCTCACTTTCATAATAGATCTTATCGAAGTCGGTACCGATTCGCTTATAGGTAACATCAAACCCTGCATAGACCCAGGCATTCATTTGTCGCCACAGGTCCATCACTTCGGGCTTTCCATTCTCCCAATCCACCAGCATCTGCTGGGTCTTCTGCATAATGGGCGCCTGCTTCTCCGCTTCTTCCTTCGGCATGCCTTTATCGATCAGCTCCTGCATTTCCTTTTTATGCTCATTGCTGAATCGCACATAGTAATCGCCAACAAGGTGGTCGCCTTTGATACCGGTGCTTTCCGGGGTAGCTCCTTCGCCAAAGAGTTCCCAGGCGATCATGCTTTTACAGATGTGAATTCCTCTGTCGTTTACAATACAGGTCTTTACGACTTCATTACCCGTCGCTTTCAGGATTTCTGCTACGCTCCAGCCCAGAAAATTATTTCGCAGGTGACCCAGGTGCAGGGGCTTGTTGGTATTGGGTGATGAGTATTCCACCACCACTTTCTGCTTTTGTTGCGATGCAGGCAGCAATTCCGTTTGATTAAAATGACCGGAAAGATAGTCCAGCAACACGCGGTCTGAAACGGTCAGGTTCAGAAAGCCCTTGATCACATTATAGGCCGGGAACAGATCGGGATGCTGTTGCGTGAGGTGGTCCCCCAGTTCTTTTCCCAGCTGCTCCGGCGCTGCGCGCAATTGCTTCACCAGGGCAAACAGCACCACGGTGTAATTCCCTTCGAATTCCGGTTTGGTCTGATTCACCAGTACATCGTCCGCAAAGGCCGGAACCTTATATACGGCTTCAATAGCCTGTGCCGTAACCTGTTTGATCGTCGCAACTAAACTCATGCTTCGGTTCTTGTTTGGGGCGCAATTTACAGATTCGGAACCAGCCTGCCTTAACAGCCTGTTTATGATCCTTAACGATTTCTATGCAGGAAACTGTCCAAATTGCTGTTATTTTCGCGGCTTCATGCGTCAGGTTCATTATAAAGTAAGGAATTCCATCTTCCGGGTGCTGGATCTGTTTTATCCGTTGGTGCGCCGTTTCATGCCCTTGCAAACCTATCATTATGCTGCCTGCGGAGGGTTCAATACCTTCGTCAACCTTTTCACCTATTTCATCAGCTATAACTATATCCTTCATAAGGAAGTGCTGGATCTGGGCTTTATCGCCTTCAAGCCGCACATTGCCGCCTTATTCATTGCCTTCATTATCAGCCTGCCGGTAGGATTCTACCTGAGCATGTATGTGATCTTCCAGGGTTCGCACCTGAAAAAGAAAGTACAGTTCTTCCGGTATTTTGTGGTCATCATCGGCTGCATGATCATCGATTATATCGGACTGAAGCTGTTCGTGGAGGTGCTGGGCTGGTATCCTACCATTGCCAAGACGGTGAATACCGTGATCGTCATCATCTTCAACTATTTCTCCCAGCGGCATTTTTC
>DATAHC010000317.1:0-10612 GCA_036263415.1 Flavisolibacter sp. | reverse complement strand
TCCAGTAGTATTTTGAACGCTTCCGGATCACCTGGTAAAAACGGGCTTTCCTTCGCTTTTTCCAGGTACCCTTCCATGAAAATTCCGCTGATATGGTAGGCCCAGAAGCCCGCAAAGGCCAGGAGGCGGTCCATATCATCGCCCGCAACATGTGGATTGCTTACAATTCCTTCATAGGCTGCGTAGTAAAAGGAGCGTATCATAGAAGCCAGGTCGCGCAAAGGGGAGCGTTTCAACCGTCTTTCACTGTAATTTCTGGAAGGATGCCCTCCAAAATTGTGGATGACGATATCCTTGCCCGTGAGCAGTACCTGCTGCAGGTTGAAATTATCGTGCGTCCTGATCTTGATAACGTCCATCTTCTCTCCATACACGTTACGCAGACGGTTTAACAAAGCAGAACGATTACCGATCACCGATTCAAGCTCCTTTTGTAAGGTACCTGTAAGCAAGCCGGCCTGCTTTCCCGCACTTTCGAAAGCTTCTCTTGTTAAGGATTGAAGGGAAGAGAACAACGATCGCTGATAATGCAGGGAAAAAGGTTCGGAACTAAAATCCTTATTCGTGGTAGGTGTTGCCAGTGAAAGATGCATTTCAGCCGTTCGCAATCCCAATAACCGGGCCTGTTCGGTAGCGGTAGCACCCAGCAGATCCTGTATTCCTTCCGGAAGCTCTTCCAAAGAAAGGGGTTGCGTAAAGCTGCCCCATCGTTCTTCCGGGTTCCATTGTTCTTTTTCCTTAGCCAGAATACGCTCTACATAATTATTCATGCGCTCCTGCATGAACGTCCTGCCATCTCCATGGTTCTCGATCAGTTCCTGCATGGTCCCGATCACAATAGCATCATTGTCGCGCATCCATTCAAAACTTCCCAGGTAGGGAGGTGTATGATGATAATTGACTTCCTCCGTCAGGTATTTCACCAGTTCAAAATCCGGGTTAGGTCCCTTGTCCACTTTCCGGTACACCTTCAACAGAAATTTATTATTATAGTTGATAGAGGTATTGATCTGATCGGTAGCATGTACTTTGGAAGAAATCGCCCCCTCATCTGATAACTCTTTCAGGAGCGACTTTCCGGAGAAATGAAGAACAGTCCGGTTGAAGGACAGCACCTGGCTGGACGCCATCTGTCGAAAAAGCCAAAGCTGAAAATTAGCCGTATAATAGGCATCACACAACAGGCCTTCCTCACCGTTCTGGTTCACGGTAGCCAGTATGCTTTGCGGATAGGCTTCCTGAAGTTCCCTTGCCGCGCGTTTTTTTACGATCACAAGGGGCAACTGGTACCATTCAGGTAAACCATTCTCATAGTTCACCTCTATCAGTGCCAGCTCCACCTTTTGATCATCCATTAATATACTCACCTGGTCCCGGATCACAACGGACTCCATTTTCTTCTGTTTCCCCAGAAACCAGTTCACCGTTGGCAGGTATCCTGGGATCACTTCATTTTCAAATGCCTCCCGGACACTGGTTCCCAGTACGGAATCCATGGTCCTCAAATCCAGGTGAGGACGGTCCTTGTTTTCCTGCAGGGTTTCTTTCACCGGCTTCAGATAGAACCAATGGAAGCTGTGCGGACCCAGTGTAAAAAAGTAAGAACCGGTTTCTTTGATGGCAGGGAACTTATTTTTACTGAATAATTCCACAGGAGCGTAACCTTTGAAATCGGAAACATTCAGGTCAGTAGCCTGCGCATATTTAGAGAGGTTGACGACTACCAGGATCGTTTCTTCCTTATAGGTTCGGGTAAACGCCAGCACCTTAGGATTTTCCACTTCAATAAACTTCATATCACCCCGGCCAAAAGCCTTGTATTTTTTCCGCAGGGCAATGATCCGTTTCATATACCAGAACAGGGAGGAGGTATTCCCTCGTTGTGTTTCCACATTCACCGCCTCATAATTGTATTCCGGATCCAGAATCACAGGGAGGTATAGTTTGTGCGGATTGGCTGCTGAAAAACCGGCATTCCGGTCCGGCGACCATTGCATGGGCGTACGCACACCATCTCTGTCACCCAGGTAAAAATTATCTCCCATGCCAATCTCATCTCCATAGTATATGACGGGTGTTCCGGGCATGGAGAATAACAGAGAATTCATCAGCTCGATCTTGCGGCGGTTGTTTTCCATCAGGGGAGCCAGCCGGTGGCGAATGCCCAGATTGATCCTGGCTTTCGGGTCCTTTGCATACACTTTGTACATATAGTCCCGCTCTTCATCGGTAACCATTTCAAGGGTCAGTTCATCATGGTTCCTCAGAAACATGGCCCACTGGCAATTCTCCGGTATGGCGGGCGTCTGATCGAAAATATCGGTGATCGGGTAACGGTCTTCCCGCTGAACGGCCATAAACATCCGGGGCATCACCGGGAAATGATAATTCATATGGCACTCGTCGCCTTCTCCGAAATAAGCGGCGGCATCCTCCGGCCACATATTGGCTTCTGCCAGAAAAACGGTACCCGGAAACTTCTCATCAATATGCCGGCGCAGCTTTTTGAGAAAGGCGTGCGTTTCCGGCAGGTTTTCACCATTGGTTCCTTCTCTTTCATACAGGTAGGGAACCGCATCCAGGCGGAAACCGTCAACTCCCATTCCACACCAAAAGTCCAGGATCCTGAAGATCTCCTCCTGTACCAGGGGATTGTCATAATTCAGGTCCGGCTGGTGATGAAAGAAACGGTGCCAGTAATATTGCCCGGCTTCCGGGTCCCAGGTCCAGTTGGAGCTTTCATAATCCTGGAAGATGATCCGCACATCTTTGTAAGCTGAAGAATCGTCTGTCCACACATAAAAATCGCGTTCCGGTGATCCTTTGGGAGCTTTCCGTGCCCTTTGGAACCAGGGATGCTGGTCGGAAGTATGGTTGATGACCAATTCGGTAATGACTTTGAGGTTCCTTTTATGCGCTTCATCCAGAAAGAGCCGGAATTCCTCGATGGTGCCATAGGATGGATTGATCTCGTAATAATTGGCGATATCGTACCCATCGTCTTTCAGTGGAGAAGGGTAGAAGGGAAGCACCCAGATGGCCGTAACACCCAGATCCTGCAGATAATCCAGCTTACTTAATAAGCCCTGGAAATCACCAACGCCATCTCCATTACTATCATTAAAGGCCTTGATATGCAATTCATATATGATAGCGTCCTTATACCAAAGCAAAGAATCCTTTTCGTCCGTCATAAGCTTATCCTTGATTCCCTATCTCCATAATTTGCGTGCCATATAACCCACATTTAATGGATGTGATCCTGATTTTCAGGGTGAAAAGCAGAAAAAATAGGCTTTATTTTGTTTTTGCTCCGGTTACACTTACCAGTGAACCTGATCTACAGGGTTCGGTTACATTCCTGCTACCTCTTTCATATACTCAGACACTTGAGGGGGCAGCAGGTATACTTCACTTACAATGGATCATCTTACCAACAATTCACATATGAACATAGCTGGGGAAAAAATATTCCAATAAAAGAAGCCATATAATTGTAATCTTCTAAGCTTGTTCTTAATTTGCCATCGATGAAACTGAGCGATTTTAATTTACTGGACGAGATCAGGCAGGCTGAGGCATTGCTGAATCATGGCGTGCTCATAGCTGAAAGGTTGTATAAGGACTTCAATATCTTTCTTTACCAGGTAAATCATTTTTACGTTGAGGTTTATTTTCACAATGGTTTCAAAATGATCCAGGGCTTTCGTGGTTTTGAAAGTGTAAATGCTTTGGAACCCTACCTGGATGAGATCCGGATCCCGGAATTTTCATAACCTGCATTTCCCCTTTTTCACCTTTGCTTCACAGGTTTTCACTGGATTATTGGCTGCGTATCCCCTTGTTTTCATACATTTATCAAAATTGATCAATACGATATGAAAAGATCTGATTTTGTATACTCCAATCATTCGGAACCACATCGCATCAGAACCAAGCAAATTCTCAAGCAACACCCGGACATCCGTAAGCTCATCGGGAAAAATCCGGCCACTTTCGGCTTCATTTTCTTTTTAGTAAGCTTCCAGATCGCCGGTGCCTGGTTCCTTGCCGACAAGCCCTGGTGGCTGATCCTGACAGCAGCCTACCTGCTGGGTGCCTTTGCGGATCATGCTCTTTTTGTAATGATCCATGAGTGTGCGCACCGCCTGATCTTCAAGAACCAGGAGGCAAACCGGTTAGCCGGAATTTTCGCCAACATCCCTCAGATATTCCCCAGCTCTGTGGCTTTCGAGCGCTATCATATCAAGCACCATTCCTTTCAGGGGGTGCACGAACTGGATGCCGACCTTCCGAATAAATGGGAAGCCAGGCTCATCAATAACTATTTCATTGGCAAGGTCATATGGCTGTTGTTTTATCCGTTCTTTCAGGCTTTTCGAATCACCCGCCTCAAAGAGATCAAGCCTTTTGACGGATGGATCGCACTGAACTGGCTGGTTCAGATCGCATTTGTCGCTGCCGTCTGGTATTTCCTCGGGGTTAAAGCCGTTGGCTTTTTAACGGCCAGTTTCTTTTTCTCTGTTGGGTTACACCCCCTGGGAGCCCGCTGGATCCAGGAACATTATCTTACGCACGGTGAGCAGGAAACCTATAGTTATTACGGTCCTTTGAATACAGTGGCCTTTAATGTAGGGTATCATAATGAACATCATGATTTCCCTTCCATTCCATGGAACCGGCTGCCCCGGATCAAAAGCTCCGCACCCGTGTTTTATGATTCACTGGCCTCCCATAAATCATGGACAAAACTGTTTTTCCGTTTCCTGTTCGACCGGGAGATCTCTTTATATTCCCGCATTGTCAGAAAGAACAGGGGTAAAGTGGCATTGGTGGACGAGTCCAAACCGGATGTAGAGATCCTTGCCATGGAAAACAGGACGGAAACCGCTGCTATTTAAGATACACAATACAATCAGCAGACCCATTATTCAAGGTCACAGCCAATCGGTGCACCGGGCGGCAGGGGACTATGAATAGTGGGTTTCGCTTTTTCCGGGGCTTTCATACGTTCAAGGGCCAGTAACAGGTGACCTTGATAAGCTGCTTCGGTGGCAACACGCTGTTTGCTTTCAATAAATTTCTTCAGGTCATTCAGCGCTTTTGCAACGATCGCCCTGGAGGGGAAAGATAAATTGTCATCAATGCTGGAAGCCAGTAAATAGGTCAAAACTTCCTGCTCTGTCTGCAGTTGTATCAAACCTTCCAGTTTTTCCAGCCGTGGTGCCTTCCAGGTACGTTCCAGAATTTTATGGATCATATCTTCCAGGCCCAGCCCTTGTTTGGTTGCCTCAAATTCTACTAGCCGGTTGATCCGCTCACTGTTGAATAAAAAGGATAAGGGCAGGTCCACAGCCGTTTCAGCCGGTACCAGTACATCGAAAGCGAGACCGGTCCGCTTGCGGAACAGTTCCCGGGTAAAATCATAGCCAGCCGGCCGGGGAGGGATCAGGGCGGCGATCCGTTCAGGAAGCGCCAGTACCGAAGGATCCATACAATCGAGAATAGCCTCCAGTGCGCCCAGCTGCTCTGCCCGGGTTACCGGTTTGGTTACCAGCTGCTGGTCACCACGCAACGCATAAGTGTAGTTCATACCGCCAACGATTTTTGTAACGGCTTCCAGCTGGTATCTATGAAAAAGATAAACCGGTACCAGAACATCTTCCAGCATGGCCATCGGCATGCCCGGACGTATAGTATTCACACCAAAACGCTCCAGTGCTTTGGCTCGTACTTTCATAACCTGCTTTAATTCTTTAACGGGATCCGCACCGTTATCCCAGAGATGAGCGGTGGGATGCAAACCGCCGGCAGCTCTCGCATCACGGTCGGAAATGAATTGCAATCCTTTGGCCGACGCTTCTTTCAGAATGGCATCCAGGCCTTTTTCTTCGGTTGTTGTATTACTGAATTGTTCGTAACCGAACCGTATGCTCTCCTTGTCCCAGTCACCTATGCCTTTGCTGTAAGCATCACTGATATCGATGTCGCCTTTAGCGTTCAGGGTAACAGCAGGAGGCGGATAGTCCATAACGCTGGACCGGTTCACTACACTGGCGGCATAGTTATGCATAAGGCCCAGTGTGTGGCCTACTTCGTGCGCGGCCAGCTGTTTCAAGCGACTCAGGGCCATAGTCAGCATTTTATCATCTACCGGTTGTCCGTTTTCGAAAGGTGCCAGTAATCCCTGTGCGATCAGGTAATCCTGGCGCACCCGCAAAGAGCCAAGCGTAACCCAGCCTTTGATGATCTCTCCGGTGCGGGGATCGGTAACCGAGGCTCCATACGACCAGCCACGGGTAGAACGGTGCACCCAGTTGATCACATTATACCGGATGTCCATCGGGTCGGCACTATCCGGAAGGATTTTCACCTGGAAGGCATTGATAAATCCGGCGGCCTCGAAGGCCTGGTTCCACCAGGAAGCGCCTTCCAGCAGGGCGCTGCGGATCGGTTCCGGCGTTCCGTTATCCAGGTAGTATACGATCGGCTTTACCGCTTCGCTTCGCGCTGCAGATGGGTCCTTTTTCTGAAGGCGGTGCCGCATGATATAGTATTTATCGATCGGTTCCGATACAGGCGTGCTGTAATCGAAAAAGGATATAGGGATAAAGCTGCTCCTGGGGTCGAACCGGCGGGGCTGGTATTGATTATCGGGCAATTGAACAAAGGAATGATGGAGCCGGAGCGTTACGGCTTCCGTTGAAGGGGTAACAGCCCTCACCTGGTCACCGGCGGAACCATCAGGGTTGGTAAAGGTGAGCGTAGTTTCCAGCTCTGTATTCAATGGAAAGTTCTTGGTTTGAGGCAGGTACAGGGCCGACCGGGTACGATCCAGGATATAGTTCCCCTGCCGGGCGCTTCTGATCCGGTTGGCGATCTGCATGGCATCGCGCTGCAGAAATTCCGTAGCGTCTACCAGCACATGCCCATTCGACTCCGCTTCGGCTGTAAAGCCCCATAATACCGATTGGGCGAAAGACTGCTCTACGGCCCTTTTTTCTGCTTTATCTGTTGTACTGGCCCGGTAATCATAATTTGGCTGGATCAGCAGGATCTTCCTGCCGACACGATTGAATTTAACAATGCGCGAATCGCCTAATAATCCGCGGTCCAGTCCAATATCATTGGAGCCCAGGCCGGCCGGTAAAGAAGTAATATATAAGACTTCTTCTTCGGGATGGCTGATCTCCATCCACAATTTTCCGGATGTTTCATCCCAGTAAAAAGGGAAAAAGCCATCGTATTTCTTCCAGCCGGAAGTCTTGTCCTCCACAGAGGGCAGTTTCTGACCGTAAGCACCTAAAATGGCTAAAAGGAGAACTGATAAAATAGCGCTGCGCATGGAATCGTTTTATTGCTACAATTTACAGGATAAGCCTGAAAATAATAGTATGCGTCTGTACAGGAACGGTTCCCGCTAATAAATGCCCGTAAAGAATGCTCCATCGCTGGTGCGATAGCCCCGGTGCATCCGTTCCGAATTAAATTCCAGTGCAATGGTTCCCTTTGGATCGATGCAGATGATCCCGATATCCCCACCGACATCCCTTAGTTTTTCCTGTATCAGATAATGAGCAGCTTCTTTCAGAGGCAATCCTTTATACTCCATCAGCGCTGCTACATGGAAGGCGGTCGTATGGCGGATGATATATTCGCCGTCACCGGTGGAGGAAACGGCACAGGTTTCATTATTGGCATAGGAACCGATCCCTACCATCGAACTATCTCCGATACGCCCTTCTTTGGCGTATTCCGTCCCTCCGGTGGAAGTAGCGGCTGCGATGGTTCCCTTTTTATCCAGTGCCACTGCGCCCACCGTACCATGCATCCTTTCACCGATCTGTTGCTTTGCTACGGACTGTTCGTCGCCTTTGACTTTCTTTCGCTGTTCTTCATAGGCGTCGTACTGGTGTTCCGTTATGAAATAGCTATCCGGCTCCAGTCGTGCATTGATCTCTTGTGCAAAGCTCAGCGCACCATGGCTGCCCAGGTAAATATGTTGTGTTTTTTCCATGACGTTCCGGGCCAGCGTAACCGGATTGCGCACATTTTTTACGATAGCGATGGCTCCGCACTTCAGGTCCTTTCCGTTCATGATGGAGGCACACATTTCTATTTCTGCTTTGGCATTGATGGCGGCCCCGCGGCCGGCGTTGAATAGGGGGTTGTCCTCCAGTGAATTGACAGCTGCTTCTACCGCATCTACGGCGCTGCCACCTTTTTCCAGGACTTCATAGCCTGCCTGCACGGCCGCTTCGAGGCCTTTGTTATAGCCATCGATATTAGTTCTGATGTAGGCCGAGTCCGGGCCGGCACCGCCATGTACAACAATGGCAAATTTGCTTTCACTCATAGATAGGATCGGTTTATTCTGCTATTTCCGGGTCAAACTGAATAATTTCTCTGGTGAGCTGCTCAATCAGTTCATCGTAATTGTCCATGTCACTGATCCAGATCTTTCCTTTCCTCCGGATGATGATCTTTTCCGGAATATAGATTCCTTCTGCGCTATTGCGTCCCCCCGTCAGCCGCAATTGATAGATCTTGTCTTCCTGTACCGTTACCTCGTAGGTGAGGGGTTGACCTTTATATTGGATGGATATCTGAAGAGCCATGTTTACATTTTAATTATTGTTCATGATGCGAAAACTTTACACCCGTAAATTCTCTCTGGTTGATATCATAGGTATCGGAATTGGTCATGATCGTAACCTTCAGATTGGCTACTGAAATCGGCATGCCGGATTTGATGTCGGCAATGTTGTTATGGGTGATATAACTACCATCCACTATAACTACACTTGAGGAGCCGATAGCCTTGAGCCGGCTGCCTTTTTCCACAATCACCCCGGTGTCTTCATCTAGTCCGATCCCTATAGCCCCCGGTTGGGCGGCAATGGCCTGGACCAGACGGCCGAACCGTCCCCTTGCATCGAAATGGGTATCAACAATACCTTCCTGTAAAAAGCCAAATCCAATACTTAATTCCACCCGGCCTTTCAGGTAGGTTTTATCTTCCGCCCCACCGGAGATCATACTATTGCTCATGGCGGCGGCTCCGGCACTGGTACCGGCTATTACAAAGGATTCTTTTTCATACCGCTCCCGGATGGTGTCTATAAAGTCGGTTCCGCCCAGTATGGAACAGAGCCGCAACTGATCGCCTCCTGAAAACAGGATGCAATTGCATTTATCCAGGCGTTCCCGGATCTTTTTACTGTCGGCTTCTTCTCTGCTGGTAATTTTCAGATGGCCTATATCGATGCAGCCTAATTTCTTAAAAGCTTTTTTATAGGCAAGGCCTACTTCGTCCGGGATGGAGCTGGCGGTTGTGACCACCTCGATCCTGGGGTCTGTTTTTCTTCCGGCCAGTTCCACGATCTGTTTCAGGATCCCTTCCTTAAAAAAATCCAGGCTGTTCCTTCGTTCATTCTCCAGTTCCGATCCTTTATCCTCAGCTCCGCCTATGGCAATCAAATAACCTTTGGGAATCTGCATGTAGTAAAGGCGGTAAAAAACATGCCACCTTGTTATACCTTATGCCAGGATATGCCTGTAAAAATGGTACAGAATTTTACTATATATACGGGTAACAAATCTTGCTACATGAAACTCATCGATGTGAAAGTGCTGCGTGGACCTAACTTCTGGTCCGTTAAGCGCAAGAAACTGGTTCAGTTTACTCTGGACCTTGAAGATCTTGAACAAAAGCCAACCGACCTCATACCACAATTTTACGAGCGGCTTCAGCAATTGTTGCCATCTCTCTACGAACATGAATGCAGCGAAGGACACAAAGGCGGCTTTTTTGAAAGAGTAAAACGCGGCACCTGGATGGGTCATGTGATCGAGCATATTGCGCTTGAATTGCAAAGCCTCGCCGGTATTACAGTCGGCTTTGGCAGAACCCGCGGAACGGGAAAGGAAGGTGTTTATCATATGGTTTATGAATATGGGGAAGAATCGGAGGGAATATATGCCGGTAAGGCAGCGATCAGAGTAGTTGAAGCTATTATATCAGGTAATGCTTACGATGTAGAAGGGGAGGTAAGCATGATCAGGGATCTTTGGTTCCGGGAAAAACCTGGTCCCAGTTCCGCTTCCCTGATTGAAGAAGCAGAGAAAAGAAATATTCCCGTGCTTCGGTTGGATAACGATTCCTTATTTCAGTTGGGATATGGAAAGAAGCAAAAAAGAATAGAAGCCACTATTTCCTGTCAAACCAGTAACCTGGCTGTGGATATTGCGGGTGACAAATCAAGGACCAAGCAGTTATTAACGGAAGCCAATATTCCGGTTCCATATGGGGAGGTGATCAGTAAGGTGAATAACCTCAGGGAAACAGTTGACCTGGTGGGATTTCCCCTCGTCATAAAACCGCTGGATGGTAATCATGGAAAAGGCGCTACAATCAATGTCAAATGCTGGGAAGAGGCCCTTTGTGCCTTCGACCGCGCTAAAAAAGTTTCTGAAAATGTCATAGTCGAAAAATACATTACCGGGCGCGACTTCCGCATCCTCATCGTCAATAACAAATTGGTAGCGGCTGCACTGCGCATCCCGGCCTGTGTTATAGGTGATGGAAGGCACACAGTACGGGAACTGGTAG
>DATAHC010000316.1:0-14092 GCA_036263415.1 Flavisolibacter sp. | reverse complement strand
AAGATGTCATTGAACATATTCATGATCAGGCCAGGCTGCTGGCACAACTACAATCCCTGCTGAATCGGGAAGGAACGGTCTTCCTGGGATTTCCTCCCTGGCAAATGCCCTTCGGAGGCCATCAGCAGATGTGCCGCACCCGGTGGCTCAGCAAATTACCCTACTGGCACCTGCTGCCGCTTCCGCTATACCGTTTTATACTGAGGCGTTTTAAAGAACCGGTGGCCGATCTTCTGGAAGTACGGCAAACCAGGCTTTCACTGGAGCATTTTGAACGGCTGACAAAAAAAACCGGCTATGCCATCCGTCAGCGACGCTTCTATCTGCTGAATCCGATCTATGCCTATAAATTCAAACTGAAGGAAAGAAAGCAATTCCGGTGGCTGGCAGCGCTTCCCTGGCTCCGTAATTTCTTTACCACCTGCGCCTATTACCAGATTGCACCTGCCAGCGACAGCCGTAGCATCAACATGCGTAAGTGGGTTCGGCTTAACAGCGGTGAAATGATCAGTAATCAGTGATCAGTAACGAATAGGCGGTCTGTACTCGAATCCTTCCTTTCCTGCGTTTGTCTTTGCGTAGGGCTCTTCGAATGGAAAAGGCTTTTAACTTTAAGGTCCGGCAATCAAACATGCCGAAATTAAAAACAAACAGGTGCCAACGGAAAAAGAAAAGATGCTGCAGGGAGCGCCCTACCGGGTGTTTGATCCGGAATTGAAACTGGAGCGCAGAAAGGCCAGGAAGCTTTTAAGCCGTTTCAACAACACCAAAGATCGCCAGAGCAAGAAAAGACAGAAGATCCTGAAGAAACTGGTTGGTCGTATGGGCGAAAACGTAAGTATCACCCCTCCTTTTTACTGCGATTATGGCTATAATATTTCCCTGGGCGATCAGGTCTATTTCAACACAGGCTGCATCATCATGGATGTGATGCCGGTGACCATCGGTTCAAATTTCCTGTGCGGGCCCAGGGTTCAGCTTCTTACGGCCAGCCATCCCATGGATGCCGTTGAACGATCCTCCGGCAAAGCCATTGGCAAGCCGATCACCATAGGCGATCAGGTATGGGTGGGTGCCGGATCCATCATTTGTCCCGGGGTTACCATCGGCAGCAGAACGGTGATCGGTGCCGGCAGTGTAGTTACCAAAAACATTCCTTCCGATTGCGTGGCCGCCGGCAATCCCTGCAAGGTGATCAGGATGAGTGAGCAGTAATGAGTGATGAGTGGGGGGGTACTTGACCAGGGTCATTTCCTTCTTTAGCGCTGGCGTGGGGAACACCAAGGTTCTAAGAAAATACTTGAAACATTGCTGACTGCTCACCATCACTTATTCTTCGTGCTTTCCTCCATCGCACTGGCGAACCAACAGCCAGGAACAAGGCACAAAGGGCCGCTGCGCGACCGCCCCCACGATACATAGGTTCCTTACAGGAGCATAACGGCCTTCACCGCAATCTTATTAATTCATTTATTTCTGCCTTTATCTTGTCTTGGAGCAGCCTTTGAATCAGGAGGATACATACCTACGCAAGAACTATCGTAAGGAATGGTGGAAATATAGGAACGCTCCAGGGTGCCGCAGGCGCCCCTTCGTGTCTTAAAAACTCGTGCACCTTCAGGCTCTCTTTGATGCACCTAAAGAAAGTAGGCTATTATAAGAACTCGTCCAATAAGGAAATGATGACAAATCTCTTCGCGCCTTGATGTTTCAACCTACGCCAAATGAAATGAAGAATTGATGAAGGCCGGTAGGAAGATTCCTCTTATTCTCCTCCTTCTCCCTCTTAGGGCCAGCCGTATGATTTACAGGAAAGGTCGATAAGAAGCAGCTCGCTGCGCAGCAGCCCTCTTTCTCTCTTTTTCCACCTTTAGCCTCTTAGCCCTGCAGCTCCTTACGCCAGCAGAAATGAAGAAATAGTTGATGCCAGTAGTGAAGCCAAAATCTCCTTTGCCCCTTAGCTCCGGGCGAACTAATCAGATGGCGAAGCCATCCCTCCGCGTTCTCCGCGCCTCCGCGTGCAATCCAAAACGGCGAAGCCGTCTCCGTGCCCCTCCCTGCCGCAGTGGCTCCGTGGTAAACAAGCACGCCAGAAAGCTGACGTCTGAAGTCTGAGGTCTGAAAGCTGTCTTCCCCCCTTGGCGCACTTTTTTAACTGATGGGGTAGAATGGCTATTATGCTGAAACATCTGCCACTGATAAAACAACGATCCGGCTCCCTTACCAGTGCCCTTATAGCACTGTTGTTATCGGCTACTGCCGTCGCACAAACTATTGTAAATGATAGCATTACTATTGCCATAGCACCGGAATACGACCGCGTGAGCGGCATGCACCGGGCCCTGTTCGGCGAAAGCTACCGCAAGCTCTGGGCAGCGCCCGTGACCTTGCGCGTGGTGCATCTTTCCAGGGAAAAGGGCGGACTGGCAATTGTGAAGGAGGGTGGCGGCCTGCAAACCAAATCCATACGCTTACAGGACGCTTCCGGCAAGGAATGGGTGCTGCGGAGTGTGCAAAAATATCCCGAACGCGGCCTGCCGCCGAACCTGCGGGCGACGATTGTAAAAGACATCCTGCAGGATCAGGTAGTGACCAGCCATCCCTACGCAGCACTGACCATTCCGCCTCTGGCGGAGGCCCTGAACATACCGCATGCGCACCCGGAGATCGTGTATGTGGCCGACGATACCGCCCTGGGCGACTACCGGAAGGATTTTGCCAACACGGTGCTGATGCTGGAAGAGCGGGAGCCCATCGAAAAATCGGACAATACGGAGAAAGCGCAGCGCAAGGCGGAAGAGGACAATGATAACCGCTTCGACCAGCGCAAAGTGCTGCGGGCCCGCCTGCTGGACCTGTTCATTGGAGACTGGGACCGGCATGAGGACCAGTGGCGCTGGGCCGAGACCGATAGCGCAGGAGTAGCGTATTACCAGCCCATCCCGAAAGACCGCGACAAAGCGTATTATACCACGTCCGGACTCTTTCCCTGGGCGCTGTCGCACCAGCACGGCAAGGCCAACCTGCAGCCCTTCCGGCCCAGTACGCGCAAGATCAATTCCTACAACTACAACAACCGTTATTTCGACCGCTATATGCTCACCGGTCTGCCCTGGAGCGTATGGGAAGAAGAAGTGGCGCAGGTGCAACAGCTGCTGACCGATTCACTGATCCGCAGCTCCATTCGCCTGCTGCCCGAACCGATCTACCGCTTATCGGGCGACTTCCTCACCCGGACCCTGCTGGAACGGAGATCGCATCTGCCGGAGATGGCGCAGACCTATTATAAGGCGCTGGCGCGTTTTGTAGACGTACCGGGCTCGGACAAGCAGGAACTGTTTGACCTGGAGTATCTGGATAACGGGCAG
This sequence comes from Flavisolibacter sp., assembly GCA_036263415.1. GTDB lineage: Bacteria > Bacteroidota > Bacteroidia > Chitinophagales > Chitinophagaceae > Flavisolibacter. The sequence continues at coordinate 10,724 of DATAHC010000316.1, read as the reverse complement.
GTGCAGGTGAACGCATATAAGCTGAAAAAGGACCGGACCACCGACCAGCTGCTTTATTCCCGCACCTTCGACCCGGGGGTTACCAAAGAGATCCGCCTCTACGGCCTGGGTGGTGAGGATTCGTTTCACCTGAAAGGCAGCAGCCATTCCTCCATCAAAGTACACCTGGTCGGCGGCGCGGACAACGACCGGTTTGTGGTGGACCCCTCGCTGCACAACCGGCACCGGATCTTTGTGTACGACCGGTCCGACTCTGCCAACGGGTTTCCGGACGGACGCCTGGCGCGAATACGCGAATCGGACGACAGCCTGGTGAACGCTTACAACCGGCGCAATTTCCAGTATGAGAAATTCCGGCCGGTCTACGCGCTCTCTTTCAACCCCGACCAGGGCCTGGTGATCGGTGTGGGCGTGCTGATGCTGCGCGAAGCCTTCCGCAAGGAGCCCTATGCGCAACGACATTTGCTGCGCGCCAACTACGCCACCGGCTGGAAGTCCCTGCATATTGCCTACGACGGCGATTTTCATAAGATCTGGGGAAAGAACAACCTGGCCATCAACCTCGATTCGAAGGGCCCGAACTATATCCATAATTTCTTCGGCCTGGGCAATGAGACCGTGTTCGATCAATCGGACGAGAAAGGCTTGCTCTATTACCGCAACTATTACAATACGATATCGGGCGATGTGCGCCTGTACCGCCAATTCGGTAAAAGCCTGGTGGGCAGTATCGGTCCCACGTTCAACTATTACAACAGCTCCTCGTTCAAGAACCGTTATCGCTACCTGGCGTTGTATGAGGGAGCGAATCCGAAGGAAGCCGTTTTCGAGAGCCGCATGTACGGGGGTGGTGTGGCCCGGCTGGAAGCGAATACCATTTCGGAAGAGGACATCCTGCCAAACAAAGGGATCTACTGGAACCTGGAAGGCCGCATGCTGCGCCCCTTCGAGGCGCCGGAGGGCTACCATCATTTTACCCAGCTGCAATCTTCCTTTACCTTCTATATCCCGATCGGTGATTCGTCGGTTGTACTGGCCAACCGCATCGGCGGGGGTACCACCTGGGGCGAGGCACCCTTTTACCAGCAATATACCCTCGGCGGTGTAGGTAATTTACGGGGGTACAATATCAACCGCTTTACCGGCGCAAGCATGGCGTACCATAATATCGAATTACGCGTAAGGCTGTTCCGGTTCACCTCGTACCTGTTCCCGGGTTCTTTCGGCATCATGGCCTTTAATGATGTGGGCCGCGTGTGGACACCGGGCGAAAGCTCCGGCACCTGGCATAATGGATATGGTGGCGGTATCTTCATTACACCGGCAGAGAAGCTGCTGATCCAGTTTTCGGCGGCGAAGTCGGTGGAGGGAACGCAGGCGTATTTCTCGGCGGGCTTTGCTTTTTAGCGTTCAGACGGCAGCCATCGGCTTCGGGCGTAAATTGAACCACAGTGGAACTGAGACACAGAGGTTCACGGAGAAGATGCGCCAATTGGCAATCTGCCAAAGTGCCAATTGTCCTTCACGTACATACTGACTGCCTAGTAAAAGCACGATTTTATCGAGAACACCTCTTATCCGGAACGTCCCCAAACTACTACGACTGTCAACCATTGGACAATCCAGTCCCACCTTAAGGCCAGGCAAAGACAAGGAGAAGCCATAGATCGTCCCCAGTTACGTCCCTCATCCTTCGTTGTAGAAGCATAGTGAAAGCATATCACTCCCATACCAACTCCATAGCACTCCCATGCCCCAGCCATGACAGGTCCATGAACGGAGCAGTAAAGATGCAAGCCAGATTCTCATAATATGTCTATTTAAAGACAAGAAAAAGGATAGCTAGCCGTCCTAAAAAGGTAGTGGATCACCATCTTACCTCAGCCATCCTTCGTTGTAACAGTATGGCTATAGCATAGCAAAGCCCTTGAAGCTCCCTGGTAAAGCCCTGAAACCTCCCTGAAAGAGGCCTGGATCAATAGTCAGTATTCAATAGTGAATGGGCCGTACTTAGACATTCCCTTTTCATTAGCTTATTCTGGCGTAGGGCAGTCTGGAGGTGCAGGGGATTGCTTCGTCGTTCCTCCTCGCAATGACGACCAGGTTGTGGCTGCTGTTTTGCACTACAATTCGTCGGCCGTACCTGATTCCTCCTTCGTCGGGATGACAGAGAAAGACCAACTCAAAGGCTCCTCTTATTCTCCTCCTTATCCCTCTTAGGGCCAGCTGTATGAATGAAGGAAAGGTTGCTAAATGAAGCCGCTGCGCAGCAGCCCTCCTTTTTCTCTTTCTTCTCCTTTATCCTCTTAGCCCTGCAGCTCGTTACGCCAGCAATAGTAAAGGAATGTTGGATGCCTGTAAAGATGTATTCTCCTTTGCTCCTTAGCTCCGGGCGAATTACAACCGCGAAGCGGTCATGGCGAAGCCATCCTCTGCGCCTTGGCGCCTCCGCGAGAAACCCTACGCCAGCAGAAACATAGCAAGGGTCGAAGCCGTTAGAAAGCAGATAAAGCGCACAGGAAATGATACCATCCAAGGCGACCCCAAATCTGACATCTGAAATCTGACATCTGAAATCTTCTGTACCCTGTTCACGCTTTACAATTTTTTAACAACCAAAGGCTGAACATCTTACGTAAGTATCGGAATATGAAAAACTACACAATATCCGATCTGGAAAAATATTCGCTGATCAAGGCACATACGATACGGATCTGGGAACGGCGCTTTTCATTATTTACCCCCGACCGTACAGCGACTAATTATCGGCTGTATAGTCTCGACGACCTCAGCCATTTGCTGAACATCAGCCTGCTCAACCGGTTTGGCTATAAAATTTCGCAGCTTTCTACGCTCAATAAGGATAAGATCAAAGAATTACTTTCCAATCTATCCGATCCCCAAGCTTTGTATGAGAAGCAGGTGAATTACCTCATCCTCTGCCTGCTTACCATGGAAATCGAAGATTTTGAGATGGCGCTCGATTCGGCTGTGAATACCTGGGGCATACAGGCAACCCTCGAAAGTGTGATCCTGCCCTTCCTGGAGCGGGTAGAGCTATACAGTTATAAAGGCTTTGGCAACAGCGAATACCATTTCGCCATTACCGCCCTGCGCAAGAAGCTGATCCTGGCTATCGAGAAAACCGACGCACCCCAGCAGAATAAAGGTACCGCTCTGCTCTTCCTTCCGAAAGGCGAGCACTACGACCTCTTCCTGCTCTATATGAATTACCGGCTGAAGGGCCATGGATTCTCGGTACTGTACCTGGGAACCGATATCTCTACCATAAACCTGAGAAAAGTGATCGAGAAGAAGAACCCCGGGCGGGTACTCACCTTTGTGCCCAGCCTGCCGGCTCTGAAAGAGAATAAGTCCATTGCCGAATGGCAGGATCCGCTCTTCAACACCATTCAATTCTTCTCCGCCGCACCGGCCGCCGTTTCGGGCAGGCATCAAATCCATCATTTCCGCTCACTGCTGGAAGTAGTGTGAGGAATGTCTGATGTCTGATGGCTGATGTCTGATATCTTCCCATTCCACCATTCATTGCTGATTATTGACTACTCACTATTGACTACTCACTATTGACTACCCCTCCCTGTCATCCCGACGCAGGAGGGATCTCTTACGCAGAACCTACTGCAGGAAATGACTGTAAGCAAACACGCCCACTGATTACTCATCACTGATCACTCATCACTCATCATCTGGGGAGCCCGGCCGTAAGAAAATGGGGAAGGCCTTCTCATCTGTTCAGCCTTGTATGGAAACAGCGGAGGCATTGATCTACAAAATAAAACGATACATCTGGTTTACATTTTTATACGTTTCTATGAAACAGGCCACACCATCCACACTGTCTTTCAGGATCCTATTTTCCATATGATAACCGTTACCAGTAAACGAAATAAGGGCGGACACCACTTGCTGTGCACGTGGCAGGGCCAGGGTGATCCCATTTCGCGACCGGTAGCCTTCAAGAACGTATACCATCAAACATCTTTTTATAAGTAACCTTTCAATTATCAATCATGGAGATGAAGACAAAAGAAGCGTCGTCCCTGTTTACACTGGCCGAGCGCCAGCTATCCAGACGGAAGTTTATGCGGTTCGCCAGCCTGCTGGGTGTTTCCGCAGCCGTTATCGGCGGCAGCACCGCACTCACCGGCTGCAGCAAGGACGATACGGATGAAAACAATGTGAATCTCGGTAGTGGTGACATTGGTATCCTGAACTATGCGTATGCGCTGGAACAGCTGGAAGCGGCGTTTTACATGCGCGCTGCAGAATCCCGCACCGCCGGTTTCTCAGATTCGGAAATGGCGCTGATCACCGATATCCGCGACCACGAGATCGCCCATCGCGAGTTCTTCAAAACGGCACTGGGCAGCAATGCCATCAAAAACCTGGAATTCGATTTCAGTGGCATCGGCTTCGGCAGCCGCACCAGCATCCTGAATACGGCTAAGGCTTTTGAAGACCTGGGCGTGGCCGCTTACAATGGCGCCGGTAAACTGATACAGGACGCCAATTACCTGCTGCTGGCCGGAAAGATCGTTTCCGTGGAAGCCCGCCATGCGGCCTATATCCGCGACCTTATTGCTCCCAACAGCTTTGCCGCATCGGATGTAGTGGATGCCAACGGACTGGATAAGGCCATGACCCCGGCCGATGTGCTGGCCATCGCCGGTAATTATATCACCACGAGGATCGATGCCTCTAGTTTGCCATCTTAAAAATCAGAAATCATGAATCTCCAGAATATCATCAACGAAATCGAAAAGACAGACCCGGAAGTATACGACCGCCTGAGCGATCGCCGCAAAGCCATGAAAGAATTTACCGGCTTCGCCGGCAAGGTGGCCCTGGTGTCCCTTCCCTTTATGTTCGGATCCATGTTCAAGAAAGCTTACGGACAGGCGGCTGGCAGCATTGTAGACATTCTCAATTTCGCCCTTACGCTGGAATACCTCGAAGCGGAGTTCTATACCAAAGGCGTAGCTGCCGGTGGACTGATCGCTTCAGAAGATGTGGCCGGCTTTGTCTCCATCCGCGATCATGAGAACGCGCATGTGAACTTTTTAAAGACCGCCATCTCCGGCGCCGGTGGTACCCCGGTAACAAAGCCGACCTTCGACTTCACCGCAGGCAATGGCTCCATGGCAGGTCCTTACGCCAATGTTTTTTCCAACTACGATACCTTCCTGGCCGTATCGCAGGCTTTTGAAGATACCGGTGTGCGGGCCTATAAGGGTCAGGCCGGAAACCTGATCAGCAATAAGACCGTGCTTACCGCAGCCTTGCAGATCCATTCGGTGGAAGCCCGTCATGCCTCTCATGTGCGCATGGTGCGCCGGAAGCGCGGTGCCGCGGTGAAACCCTGGATCACGGGCAACGACACGGGAGGCATACCCAGCATTGCTCCTGTTTATGCCGGTGAAGAGAATACCACGCAGGCCGGTGTGAATATCGCTGCGATCGGTTTTGGCGTATCGGGAACAGATGCCTCCGAAGCGTTCGACGAGCCGCTCACCAAAGAGCAGGTGCTGGCCATTGTCGATCCGTTCATCGTATAGATTTTTTCAGGTTCAGACAGATAGGAAAAGCCGTCTCAGGACGGCTTTTCTATTATTTCAGTACAGGCAAACGGTTGACTGAAATAATAAAAGCCCCTCTTGCAGGGGCCTTTCAAACGATACTGTTTGTTTTCGATAAGGGTTAAGAAGGTATTATAGGAAATGAATCATTCGGGTGTTATTCCATCAGGTATTGCAGCAAATCTTATTCCATCCAAACAAAATCATATAAGAACGAATTGCACTTTATAACTGTTTCAGGCAAAGGTTTTATACCCGCCTTCATACCGGTATTGGCTCGTAATGTGGAAAGGGCTCGACCAATCAAGCTGGATCAGCCGCCTCATTCCACTGATCAGCGAAGTAAAGGATTCCGGCTTGGAAAAATACAAAGTGGCCCCCTCTTCATACGCCCTTGAGATGTGTGCCGGAGAAAGCGAATTGGTATACATGATCACCGGCAGGTCGGTATGTCCTTTCTCCCGGATGGCCTTCAGCCAGCCGAAGCCGTCGCATTCCGGCATGTTGATATCCAGCAACACGAGGTCGAAATGATGACCCTCATACCGATAGGCATCTGCACAGCAACGGATATACTGTACCGTGATATCAGGGCTGATCTCCTGAATGGCTTCTGAAACCAGTTCAAAATCATCTTCGTCATCATCGATGATAGCAATGGAACGAATGGGTTGCCTCAGTTGATTCATACGTTGTTGGGGTGCCTCCAAAAATACAGGTTATTGTTCAGAGTGAGGGTGGGAAGAACTCCGTTCATGGCGCACCGGCAGATACAGGGTTAGTACCGAATAGCAGCCCGGTTCGCTCCTGGCGTCCATATGGCCCTGGTGGTTTTCCGCGATCTTTCGGCAGATGGCCAGTCCCACACCCTGGCCTTCCGAATGATGAAGCTTTTTAAAAAGCCCGAAGATTTGCTCTTTATACTCAGGAGCAAACCCGATCCCTTCATCCCGTACCCGGATACGCAGGTATTCTTCATAGCGATACCGGTCTTCCAGGTTGCGAAAGCTATTCTGCTTTAGCAACGTGGAATCGATGGTGACGACCGCCGTATCGCCACGACGGAATTTCACGGCATTGGAAAACAACTGGTAGAACAGCAGCTGCAATTGTGAAGCATCACCTTCCAGTTCATTCATCCCGTTGATGGTCACCTTCAGCAGGCCCGGAGCCAATTCGCTCTCCACCTGGGCGGCAGCCTGCTTTACCAGGTCGCTGAGCAGCAGGCTGCTGTATCGGACCGGCTGATCGTTCAGCCACACATAGTGCTGCAGGGCCGATACTACTTTCTTTAATTGTCCGGCTGCTTTGGCCAGCTTGCTCATAGCCGCCTCTGTCTGTTCGGTCTCTACGCGTCCCATATAAAGCAGGATCTTGCGCAAGGGCTCTTTCAGGTTGTGGGTAACGGCATGACTGAACTGCTTCAGTTCCTGGTTCTGCCCCCGCACCAGCTCGATCTGCTCATCCAGGTATCGGGCCTGTTCCAGTAAGGCTTCTTTTGCCTGGCGCAATTCTGAATTGTCAGCCAGGGCCTGCTCTGCCGTTTTACGGGCGGCTACCAGCTCATCTTCAAACTTCTTGCGGTTCGGAACGGTGATACAGGCACAGCAGGTAATGAGCTGTTCCTCCCATTCCATTCTTTTGGCGTTGAGCAATACCGGCACAGGCTGCCCTGATGGGGTGCGCAAGGTCAGGAAGATCTCTTCGGCATGGCCCTGCATCCGTATGAGGGGAAAGAAATGCGTTTGAAAAAAGATCCGGGTGGGCAAGGTGAAGAGGGTCTCGGCATTTTTATGCATCAGCCCCTCGATATCTGATTCCACGAGTTGAGCAAGGGTCTGATTCACGGCTACCAGGCGCAGGTCGTCCGTGAAGGCGAAGCAGGCACAGGGCGCGTAATCGAAAAGTGCTTCCCTCATGCCATAACCCCCAGATACTCCTGGATCAGTTGTATGGTTTCCGCCGGTTCACTCACGTGCGGACAATGGCCCTTGGCCTTCATGAATTTCAGCTGGCTTTTGGGAAGATGGCTGTGCAGGTAGCTGCCTACTTCCGTGGGCGCGATAATATCCTCATCACACTGAAGGATCAGTGAAGGCACGGCCAGCTTATGGAGGTCCTGCCGGTTATCCGAATAGAACGTGGCTCTGGCAAACTGTTGCGCGATCACCGGGTCGGTACTGCAGAAGCTATCGGCCAGCTCCTGTCCCAGCTCCGGACGATCGTTGTTCGCCATAATATTCGGCGCCAGGAAATTGGCCCATCCGATATAATTCTTTTCCATGGTTTCCAGAAGGCCTTCTATATCCTGCTGTTCAAAGCCGCCGAGGTAGCCTTCTTTATTGATATAGCAGGGCGAAGGTCCTACCATGATGATATGACTGAAATAATCGGGATATTCCACCGCTGCCAGCAGGCCGGTCATACTGCTTACCGAGTGGCCAACGAGGATCACATCTTTCAGGCCCATCGCCTGGCAGATCTCAACGATATCCTGAGCATAGCCTTCCAGGGTGCTGTAGCGTTCAGGGTTGTAGCTGGCTTTATCCGACTTGCCGGCTCCTACATAGTCAAACAGGATGATCTTGTAATCGTCCTCGAAGGCCGGTGTAATATATCGCCACATGTTCTGGTCGCACCCGAACCCATGGGCAAAAAGCATCGGCTGCCTGCCTTTACCGAAGATCTTTACATTGTTCCTCAGGAGTACATTTTTTTGCATAAGCCTGTTTGAAATAAGGGGAAGGACATTAAAGATAAGAAAAGTCCACGGTCGACAGACCACAGCCGCTTACTATAATAGTTGACAGTGTGATCCTGCGTTCAGACGGCAGACGTCGGCTTTCGGGTTTCCGTGATCCGTTGCAGCATATCTTTTGGATCAACCTATCGAAGCACCTAACCGCACCTAAGTTCTGACCGTCATTGCGAGGACGCAGGACGAAGCAATCCCCCGCACCTTAGGAGTGCCCATTCTACCAAAAGTTACCTCTCCGAATCTGTCATCCAGCCTACTTATCCTTAACCCAAATCCTACTACTTTTCCCTCATGATCAGAGGTGGAACCGTTTACCTGCTTACCAATAAACATCATACGGTTCTGTATGTTGGTGTTACCGGTGATTTGATCAGCCGTATGCTGCAGCACCGATCCGGATGGTATCCAACAAGCTTTACCAGGAAATTCAATGTGCATAAACTCGTGTACTACCGTTTCTATGGAACCATTGAGGAAGCCATTGGCGAAGAAAAACGTATCAAAGGAGGCAGTAAGGCAAAGAAAATCCACTTGATAGAAAGTCTGAATCCGGCGTGGAAGGATTTATGGGAGGTAGAGGTGAGCAAGTGGTGAGAACGACTCCGCGTAACGCAGGGGATTGCTTCGTCCTGCGTCCTCGCAATGACGGTCAGGTTGTGATTGCGATAGTGGCTTACGATAGGTAGCCGTGCCTGAGAGATTGCTTTGCTTCGCTTCCGCCAGAGGCGGACACGCGCAATGACGGTCAGAGCTTAGGTGCGGTCAGGTGCTTCGATAGTTTGATCCAATAGGAATATTACCAATTGATCGCAAATGCCAAAGTCTGTTATCTAAGGGGTCAAAGACAATACAGGCCGGTAAAATCGACCATCAGTTTATCATCTACTATTTTCAGTAATTATCCTTGCTGCCTCGCTGCTTTGCGTTTCTGCAGGAATAGGACCAGCAACAGCAAACCGATAGCGAACCCCTTAAGGAAACCATTGAGGGTATCGGAAAGCGTGAGGTAATGATCCAGAACAAAAGAGCCCGCCAGGATGACAAGCGCAGCGGTCAGTAAAAGCAGAGGAATGCGTGGCATTGTTTTCATTCCTCTAAGGTAGTTTTTTTCGGTACGATCCGGACCGGCTACTATAAGTGAAGGTGGTAATAGTTATTTAACCTGCGCTTTACCTGTACCGGATTATTTTGCAGCCGTTACGTTTTCTCATGTGCTTGTATCCCCCGTTGTCTTTACAACGGGGTTCTTTTTTTGTCTCATGGCCTATTGGGTGCTGTAGATCCTGATGGTACCATCATTCTCACTGCTCACCACCACCAGGCTTTTCTTTATGGGACTCTGCGCTGCCGGGATGAAGGCAATGCCTTCCGGCGCATCGCCGGTAGCCAGCAGCTTCAGGAAGGAGGGCTGCGTTGGATTGGAAAGATCATAGAGTGCGAGCGCGTCGGCCCTTTCCATTCCGATGAAGCCAATTATTTTCCGGCCCACCTGTCCGATGGCGATCCCTTCAGGCTCCACGCCTTTATCATCACTTCTGCCATCCTCATACAGAGAAGCCTCTATGGCCTTTTGCTCCAGTTCATTCTTACTGTCCCATATCAAGGCTCCATTTGAACCATTCCATACACTGAAGGAGCGGGCGCCAAAGGAATAGAGCGCATCGTAGTCGCCATCCTTATCGGTATCGCCCATCGTTGTGGTTACATTCAGGCGTCCCAGCTTTGCGTCGGCCTGCACCGAGGCGTCGGGGAAAGCGGCTGGGTCCAGTTTCAGGTCCTTCACCCTTTTATTTTCGGCAAAGCCCGACCATTCCCTTACATCGCCTTCATTGGCCGTGAACAGGTAGGGTATTCCATTGGCTTCATATACGGCTATGGCATCCGGCTGAAACATGCCTTTCACCTTCCGCGGCGCCAGGGCAATGGTGCCATCCTTATCGCTGGGGTCGATACCGTTCACCGTTTTGCTATAATTCTTGAAGCCGAGGGGATAGATCGCGGTGATCTTTTTAGACGTCAGCTCGATCCGGGCAATACCGTTATTTTCCTGGAGGGTTACCCAGGCCGTCTTTGAATCCTGGGAGACCGTAATATATTCCGGCTCGATATCCTGTGCAAAGCTGGCGCCCGGACCGAAGATCCGGAATCCTTTTGCTTTCAGGGCCGCTGCCTGTGGCGCAAAAGAGGCGAAGTCCAGGGTGGTAACAGCGTACCCCGACTTTACGGTAATGATGGATACGGAGCCTGCCGGATCGATGGTATAGGCATCGTTGGGCTCACCCTCATTGGCCGTGAGCAGAAACTTCCCATCACTGCTGAAGGTGATCATATCCGGCAAAGCACCTACAGGGATCTGCTTTATCAGT
>DATAHC010000315.1:0-3775 GCA_036263415.1 Flavisolibacter sp. | reverse complement strand
AAGGCGGAATAAGCGGCCTATTTCAGCAGCCCTTTAATTTCACTCAGCTTCAGCAGGGCTTCCACCGGGGTCAGCCGGTTAATGTCCATTCCTTCCAGCTTGTTGCGGATCTCCTGGAACGTTTCAGTATGGGTATCGAAGATGCTGAGCTGGACCTTGCTGGCGGATACGGACTTCACCGATTCGGAGAGGGACTGGTCCACATGTTTGCTTTCCAGCTGCGCCAGCACTTCCTTGGCTCGCTCGATCAGTTCGGGCGGCATACCGGCCATGCGCGCCACATGGATCCCGAAACTGTGCATACTGCCTCCGGGCACCAGCTTGCGAAGGAAAATGATCTTGTTGCCGATCTCCTTATGGCTTACATGATAATTCTTTACCCGGGGCAGCCGGTTTTCCAGCTCGTTCAGTTCATGGTAATGGGTGGCGAAAAATGTCTTGGGCTGCTCACCGGCCTGGTGCAGGTATTCGGCAATGCTCCAGGCAATGGAAATGCCATCGTAGGTGGAGGTGCCTCTCCCGATCTCGTCCAGCAAAATCAGGCAGCGCGGACTGATATTATTGATGATGGAGGCTGTTTCATTCATCTCCACCATAAAGGTCGATTCTCCGGCACTAAGGTTGTCGGAGGCGCCGACTCTCGTGAAGATTTTATCAGTCAGCGGAATATGTGCTTCATCGGCCGGTACAAAGCTGCCCATGTGTGCCATCAGCGTGATCAGTCCCGTTTGCCGCAGCAAGGCGGACTTACCGCTCATGTTCGGTCCTGTCAGGATAATGATCTGCTGCTCCTGCTTGTCGAAACGTACATCATTGCCGATATAGGACTCGGAGGGGGGCAGGCTTTTTTCAATAACCGGATGGCGGCCATTCCGGATCTCCAGTTCTTCTCCCTCATGCAGCCGGGGCTTTTTATAATTCGACAATAAGGCGTTCTGTGCAAAGCAGGCCAGGCAATCGAGCGTGGCAATGATCTGGGCATCGGCCTGTATGGCCGACAGAAAATCCATCAGCTCATTCAGCAGCTGGTCATACAGCTTCAGCTCCAGTGCCTGGATCTTTTCTTCCGCACCGGTGATCTTTTCTTCATACTCTTTCAGCTCGGGCGTTATATACCGTTCGGCATTGGCCAGGGTTTGCTTGCGCATCCAGTCCGCCGGTACCTTATTCTTATGGGAATGGGTCACCTCCAGGTAATAGCCAAACACATTATTATAACTGATCTTGAGAGAGGAGATGCCGGTTTTCTCCGCTTCTTTCTGTTGCAGCTGCACCAGGTATTCCTTTCCATGATGGGCGATCATGCGAAGTTCATCCAGCTCCGCGTCCACCCCTTTTTGAATAAAATCGCCCTTGATGGCCAGGGCCGGCGGATTCTCCACGATCTCGTGACTGATCTTATCGGCGATATACTGGCAGGGATTCAGGGCATCGGAGAGGCGTTGCAGGTAAGGATGGTTGGCCGCTCGGCACCATTCTTTCAGGATCTCTACCTGCCGCAGCGAACGCGCCAGTTGCAGCAGCTCGCGGGGGTTGATCTTTTTCAGGGGCACCTTGGACACCAGCCGTTCCATATCGCCGCACTGGCGCAGGGCCTGCAGGATTTTGGTGCGACGGTCCGTTTCAAGGATCAGGTATTCCACTACGTCCAGCCGTTCGTTGATGCGGTTGATATCTTTCAGCGGAAAAACGATCCAGCGCTTCAGTTGTCGTGCTCCCATGGGTGTACAGGTGTTGTCCAGTACACGAAGCAGCGTATAGCCGTTTTCTACCGGGCTATGCAGCAATTCCAGGTTGCGGATGGTGAACTTGTCCATCCATAGGTAGTCGTTCTGCGTCAGCCGCTGCAGCGAGCTGACATGCTGCAGGTGCGGATGCTCCGTTTCTTTCAGGTAATGCAGAATGGCGCCGGCTGCTACCAGTCCGTGATCCATGCCTTCCAGTCCGAACCCTTTCAGGGAATGGGTATCGAAATGTTTCAGCAGGGTTTCATCGGCATAATGCTTTTGAAAGATCCATTCGTCCAGCGAATAGGTATAGTACTTTGTTCCGAATTCTTCTTTGAACTTCTTCTGATGCTGGCGCTGGAAAAGTACTTCTGCCGGACGGAAGCCGTTGAGCAGCTTGTCGGCATATTCCCGGTCTCCTTCCGCCGTGAAAAATTCTCCGGTGGAAATATCCAGGAAGGCCATTCCATAGCTGGTGCCCGATATATGCAAGGCCGCCAGGAAGTTGTTCGAGCTCAGCTCGAGCAGTTTATCATTGGTGGCGGTTCCTGGTGTCACCATTTCCGTAACCCCGCGCTTCACAATGCCTTTGGCGGCTTTCGGGTCTTCCAGCTGATCGCAGATGGCCACCCTGTAACCGGCTTTCACCAGTTTATGCAGATAGGTATCCAGGGCATGATGGGGAAAGCCAGCCAGTTCATTATCGGCGCTGCCGTTGTTGCGCTTCGTAAGAGTGATCCCGAGTACGCGCGCGGCAATGATGGCATCCGGACCGAAGGTCTCATAAAAATCACCGACGCGGAACAGCAGCACGGCATCCGGGTACTTGGCCTTGATGGCATTATGCTGCTGCATGAGTGGTGTTTCTGCGGTCTTTGCTTTGCTCATATCGGGAACGGCAAAAATAGGTGAGGGGCACCGATTGCTGTCCGGGCCGCATTCTTTTTTATCCACTTATAGGCAACTGCCTAAATTTGCGCCCAAAACAGGACCGCCTTGATCAGAAAGCTTTCCATGGAGGAGTTGAACCGGAAATCGGTAGCGGAGTTCCGCGAGTCGGATAAAATGCCCGTGGTGGCGGTTTTGGAAAATGTGCGCAGTGCCTACAATGTGGGCAGTGTATTCCGAACGGCCGATGCGTTTCTGCTCGAAGGGATCTATCTCTGCGGCTATACCGCTTTTCCGCCCCATAAGGAGATCAAGAAGACGGCTCTGGGCGCAGAAGATACCGTTCACTGGCAACACCATCGGGATATAAAAGAAGCTGTTACAGCGCTTCGCGAATCCGGGTATTCCATTTATGCGGTGGAACAGGCGGTCAGCAGCCGCAAGCTGCCGCACTTCCAGCCTGCCGGAGAAAAAGTGGCGGTGATTTTTGGAAATGAAGTCACCGGTGTGGAACAATCCACCATAGCCTTATGCGATGGCTGCATCGAGATTCCGCAGTTAGGGATGAAGCACTCTCTAAATATCTCCGTGGCAGCAGGTATAGTGTTGTGGGAACTCATTCGCCCCCGCCTGCCAAAGGAAGCTTAATTTATTCCGGGATTGCCTGCCATGAGCGATCTTTGCGGCGCTTTATCTGTTAAGTGTACCATACATATGTCTACCGTCAAAAATTATTTGTCGCTCATCAAGTTCTCGCATACCATTTTCGCCATGCCCTTTGCCCTGATCGGATTTACGTTGGCACTGACAAGGTTTGTGTCAAGGCAATGGAATCTGAATAGTACCATTGGCTGGGGCGATGAATTCTTTCACAAAAGCATTTTTTTATCAAGGAGAGAGCTCCTTATTAAATTTATTTTGGTAGTACTCTGTATGGTCTTTGCCCGCAGCGCCGCCATGGCCTTCAACCGCTACCTCGATCGGAAATGGGATGCACTTAATCCACGCACGGCGATCCGGGAAATACCGAAAGGCATCATTACACCTGTCAATGCCCTGGCCTTCACCATCGTCAACTGTACGCTATTTGTCGCAACCACTTACTTTATCAATTCAATCTGTTTCTATTTGTCACCGGTAGCCCTGGCTGTGGTGTTGGG
>DATAHC010000314.1:0-4369 GCA_036263415.1 Flavisolibacter sp. | reverse complement strand
CTTGTTTTTCACTTCTTTCCAATCGATCGTATAATCGGGAAAGGTGAGTGAAACCGGCACGGCCACCGCACCATTCAGTTCGATACCCGGAATGTAGCTGTCGTAGGCCGGTTCGAAAATGATGACTTCATCACCCGGATGCAGGAGTGTGGTAAAAGCCGTGTATAAAGCATAGGTGCCGCCAGGCGTAATGGTGATTTCCGTATCGGGATTTAGCGACTGATGATACAGACCTTCCACTTTTTCGGCTATGGCCTCCCGTAAGGCCGGAAAACCATTCATATGCGTATACTGATTATGCCCCTGCTTCATGGCTTCCGACACCAGGGCGATCAGCTCTTCGCTCATGGGGAAATCAGGAAAGCCCTGGCCCAGGTTGATGGCTTTATGTTCCAGTGCCAGCGAACTCATTACCGTAAAGATGGTCGTGCCTACCTGAGGCAGTTTGGATTGAAGGACCATGTCAGGCTTCCGTTTTACTTTGCTGCACGTATTTGATGGAAATATTCTCCGGCCGTATAAGGGGTTCGCAATGAAAGCGGAGCAACACCTGTGTGAGCGTGATCACATCTTTCTGGCAATATTCCACAATGCGTTGAATATCCTTTTCGATCCAGTACACGGAATTCACCTGGCTGCCGTCGATATCATCCTTGGGTGAAGGAATGCCGAATACTTTAGCGAGCAATTTCAAAGAAGTATAGTTCTTGTAGTCGCCGAACTTCCACATTTCCATGGTATCGAGGTGACGGATCTCCCAGGGCTTTCTTCCGGAGATCTTCAGCGCTTCCGGAATTTCCACGCCATTAATCACCATGCGGCGGCAGATGTAGGGATAATCGAATTCCTTTCCATTGTGCGCGCAGAGGTATTTATCCGCCTCGCCGCTCCATTTCTGCAGCATCTCGCTGAATTCCGTAAGCAATTTCTTTTCATCATCGCCGGCATAGGACTTGATCAGCAAACGGCGGTCGGCACCCGCACCCTGCAGGCAGCCGCAGGAAATGCAGATGATCTTTCCGAACTCCGCATAGATACCTGCCCGATGGTAGATTATTTCTTTGTTCTCTTCTTCCTTGTTGCGGGTGATGATCGCCGCTTTCAGATCCCACAATTCCTTCCAGTCTTCAGGAAGATGGTTATAGGTCTCATATTGAGAGACCGTTTCGATATCCAGAAAAAGAATATTGTTGAAATTCATGGTGGTTACAATTTAGAGGCGGCGAAGTGCGGTTACAGGAATTTCTCCCCCTTGTTCCGCTTAACTTCCGCTACATAATCCTTGATCTCCTGTTCCTTTTCCTTCTGGCAGATCAGCAACACATCTTTCGTATCGGCGATAATATAATCTTCGAGTCCCTGCAGCACGACCAGCTTTTCATCCGGCACGTTCACGACATTCTTGGAAGCGTCGAAGACGATGACGTTATTTCCGGCCACGGCATTATCAAGGTAATCTTTTTCCATGTTTTCCCAGGCACTGTTCCAGGTACCAAGGTCGCTCCACCCAAAGGAGCCGGGAATCACAAATACGTTGTCCGCCTTTTCCATGACGCCGAAGTCGATGGAGATATTGGAGCACTGCGGATAAATGCTTTCAATGGTGTGTTTTTCCTGGCTGGTATTCAGCGTGTCCTGTTCGGAGGAGAAGAGCTCATACATCTCCGGCATGTGCTGTTGGAACGCTTCAATACCGCGTTTTACCTGCCAGACGAAGATGCCGGAGTTCCAGAGGAAGTCACCGCTTTTGATAAAAGTGACCGCCAGTTCCTTATTCGGCTTTTCGGTAAAGGTCTTCACCTTGTGAACGGAAGGAACAGCCTCCTGGTCTTCGTGCTGGATGTAGCCATAGCCCGTATTGGGGTAAGTAGGCTTGATACCGATGGTGACCAGCGCGTTGAAATGATTGACAAAGCCGAGCGCCTCCTTACAGATCTCGAGGAAGCGGTCTTCCTGCAGGATGAGGTGATCGGCCGGAGCGATGATGAGCGAAGCCTCCGGATTGAGGAGCTGTAGCTTGAACGATATATAGGCGATGCAGGGCGCGGTGTTCTTGCGAAAGGGTTCACCGAGAATGTTGGCGGTAGGTAATTCCGGCAACTGCTCTTTGGTGATATCGATGTATTCGTTGGCGGTGACCACAAAGATGTTCTCTGCCGGGACGATCTTGCGGAAGCGCTCATAGGTTTGCTGTATCAGCGTTTTTCCGGTACCCAGGATGTCCAGGAACTGCTTGGGGTAGTTGACGCGGCTCAGCGGCCAGAAACGGCTGCCGATGCCGCCCGCCATGATCGCCACAAATGTGTTTTCAGGGGTCTGTATAGTATTTTGCATGCTGTTCTTTTCTAGATCAATCCTTCTTTGACCAGGTCGTGTAAATGTATGATGCCGAGATAGTTTCCTTCTTCCGCCACGACCAGCTGCATGATCTCGTTCTTCCGCATCAGCTCCAATGCGTCTATCGCCATTTCCTGCGGCCCGACAGTCTTGGGGTTCTGAGTGAGAATGTCGCGGGCCATGATATGTTCGATGCTGTCGCTCTTCTCCAGCATTCTCCGGAGGTCGCCATCCGTAATAATGCCCACCAGCTTTCCATCGGCACCGGTAACCGCGGTAACACCCAGGCGTTTCCGGGTCATTTCCATGATCACTTCCTTAACGGACTGCGTGGTCTTTACTTCCGGCTTTTGATTTTCGGGATAGAGGTCGGAAACGCGCAGGTACAGCTTCTTGCCCAAGGCACCACCAGGATGCAATCTGGCAAAATCCTGCATATTAAAGCCCCGTTGCTCCATCAGGCAGATGGCTATGGCATCGCTCATGGCCAGTTGGGCGGTAGTGCTGGTAGTAGGGGCCAGTCCGTGCGGACAAGCTTCCTGTTCAACGGTCGTATCAAAAATATGATCTGCCTTTCGGGCGAGGTACGAACCCGTATTGCCGGTAAGTGCAAAGAGTTTGTTGCCGAAGCTGCGGATCAGCGGCACCAGGACTTTGATCTCCGCGCTTTCACCGCTTTTGCTGATGATGAGGACGGCATCTTCCTGCTGCACCATACCCAGGTCGCCGTGGATGGCATCTGCGGCATGGAGAAACAGGGAAGGCGTGCCGGTGGAGTTGAGGGTGGCCACCATTTTCTGTGCGATGATGGCACTTTTGCCGATCCCGCTGACCACAACACGGCCCTTGCATGCGGCCAGCGCTTCAATGGCCTTTTCAAAGTTTTCGCCGAGGCGATCGGCCAGCTGCTGCACCGCCCTGGCTTCCATATCAATGGTTCTGCGGGCGGCTTCCAATATTACAGGCTTCTTTTCCAAGGGCTCAAAATTAGAGGATTTCAACCCAATCCTATTTTCGAAGTTGGCGGGCATTTTAACTAATTTATCTGGCAAATGCGCCCATCTCTTGCTAAATTCGCTTGCCTTTTTGACCGCCGGCCAGAGAACGGCTGCAATCCGCCACCTTTTATACCTTCCAACGCTATAAAACCTGGTCAAAAGCACGCTACACGTTCGACGCTGTTTCTCAAAGGCAAATTAATCATTGGCTTTTTTCAAAGCCTCAAACAGAAGAAGAGATGGCTACAGTTAAGAAATCGTCCACCAAAAAAACCAAAGCCCGTGCGACTGGCGGCCCCGACCTGAAGGCCGCTTTACAGGAATATTTCGGTTTAAAAGACTTTCGCGGTACGCAGAAAGCAATCATAGAAACTTTATTATCCGGCAAAGACACGTTTGTGATCATGCCCACCGGCGGCGGTAAAAGCCTTTGCTACCAGCTTCCGGCCATGATCAGTGAAGGGGTGGCGATTATTGTAAGTCCCCTGATCGCCCTGATGAAGAACCAGGTAGACCTGGTTCGAGGCTATAGCAGCAACGACAACGTAGCGCACTTCCTGAACTCGACCCTGACGAAGAAAGAGATCCGCGAGGTACACGACGACCTGAAATCGGGACGCACGAAAATGCTCTATGTAGCCCCTGAAACCCTTACCAAGCAAGAAAACCTCGAGATTTTCAGCGACCTCACCATCTCCTTTTTTGCGGTAGATGAGGCGCATTGCATATCGGAGTGGGGCCATGATTTCCGCCCGGAATACCGCCGGCTGCGCGAAATGATGGACCAGATCAACCCCGACATACCGGTGATCGCCCTTACTGCGACAGCCACCCCCAAGGTGCAGAGTGATATTGTGAAGAACCTGGGCCTGCGGGAGCCGGAGATCTTCATTTCCTCCTTTAACCGCGACAATCTTTATTATGAGATCCAGCCCAAGGTTAAAAAGGACCAGACGCTGAAAAGCATTGCCAAATTCATTGTTCAGAGCAAAGGAAAGAGCGGCATCATTTATACGCTGAACCGCAAGACCACG
>DATAHC010000313.1:0-4041 GCA_036263415.1 Flavisolibacter sp. | reverse complement strand
CGGTAGTGGCACCAAATTCATTGCCGACCTTCCGGAGCTGCTCCCCTGTTTCATCTTCCAGCTCGGTAGGGAAAGGGCCACCGCCAACGCGCGTACAATACGCTTTGCTGACCCCGATCACTTCCTTTATTTTCTGGGGCGCTACGCCCAGTCCATTGCACACACCGGCTGAAATGGTATTGGAAGAGGTAACGAACGGGAAGGTACCGAAATCGATGTCCAGCATACTTCCCTGCGCTCCTTCGGCCAATACTTTTTTGCCTTGCGCGATCTTATCATTAATAAAATATTCGCCGTTGACGATATTGAGTGTTTTCAGGAATTCCACCGCTTCAAAGAACTCTTCCTCCCAGGCGGATATATCTTCGGTGAAATTGTAATTGTCCAGCAGCTTCTGATGCTTCAAGCGCAGCTTGATATACGACGTAATAAAGCTCTTATGCAACAGGTCGCCCACGCGAAGGCCGTTACGGCCGGTCTTGTCCATATAGGCCGGACCAATCCCCTTAAGGGTGGACCCGATCTTCTCGTGGCCTTTCGACAATTCGGCTGCCTTATCCAGGGCGCGATGCGTGGGTAAGATCAGATGGGTTCTTTCAGAGATGAACAGGTTCTTGCGGTAATCCACGCCAAAGCTGGCCACCGTATCGCACTCGCGGCGCAGGGTTACGGGGTCCAGCACCACACCATTCCCGATCAGGTTCACCGTTCCCTGGTGGAATACACCGGAGGGGATCTGGTGCAGTACCACTTTTTTATTGTCTTCGCCTACATACAGCGTATGGCCTGCGTTAGGCCCACCCTGGAAGCGGGCGATGACATCATATTTAGAAGCAAAATAATCTACGATCTTTCCCTTTCCCTCATCGCCCCACTGTAAGCCAAGAATTACGTCAACCATAAAAAGAATTAAAAATGATAGCGGGGGCAAAAATAACTGAACGCACCAAATAGGGGAAATAAAAAACCTCCCGTGAAGGAGGTTTTGAAAGAAAGGCTTTATTCGTTGGCCGGAACCGGGAATTGCTGCCAGACATCGTCCCCGGGCCGGTCGATCGGCAACTGGGCCAGCAGGTTGTACCGACGGAGATCGATCCAGCGGTGGCCCTCCCCGAAGAGCGAATAACGGCGCTGCTTCAGGATCTCGGTGATCAGGCTGTTGGTATCCGTGGCACCGCCGTACACAGGAAGCGATGCCGCTGTTCGCACCACGTTGATCGCTTTCACTGATTCAGAAGGCACTCCGGTCTGTGCTTTTACTTCCGCATAGATCAGGATCAACTCCTCGTTCCGGATGATGGGAATGGGGTCGGTATTGGTCTTGTATAACAGGAAGTCATAGTCGCTGGACAGTCCATCCTGAAAGCCGGTGGCCGTGCGTTTCTGCGTTTTAGCGGTAACCCTTGTATCGCCCGGTGCCGCGTCGGTTATGAAGGATGGCTGCACGACACGGGTTTCACCGCTGGAATTGGGCGGGAAGAACATCGGGTTCAACTGGTCACCACCGTTGGCAGAGAATAACAGAAAGGCACCATTATTCAAATTGCCGGTAAGATCCAGGAACGATTCGGCCAGCGCCGTATTGGCCCCTGCCCAGTCCTGTCGGTAAATGGCCACCCGTGCTGCCAGCGCCCTGTTGAATTTGGAAAATTCCGCGGCGTTGCTGGAGTAAACGGTGGTAGTGAAGGGAAAGCTGATATTGTTACCCTTCAGGTCGGCATTGGCTTCATTCAGCAGATTGGCAATGGCATCGATGGACTGCTGGCGGTTCAGGAAAGGTCCCAGCTTATCCGGGTCGCTCACATCAAACCGTACGCCGTTATTATATAGCAGATTATAGATCAGCAGGAACTGGTAGGCCTGAATGGTCTTGGCATAGGCAATGCCTGCCTTACGCTGCGCATCGGAAATGGAAGCCTTTGTTCCCGTCAGCGCTCCGATAAGGATATTCGCATTCTTCACCACGCGGTACCGCGCCGCAAAGGGGTTGGTGATATAGAAGGTGTTATTATCGAGTACCGCACTCTCCTTTCCCAACAGGTCGGACGTGAAGCGGGGATCGGAGGTGGAGAAGCGGTAATACTCCCGGCCTATGACGCTTACGTCATCATAATAAAAATTCATGGCATCCCTCATGGCGGATTCCGTTCCGGTCACCAGGTTCTGGATCTCGCTTAAAGATGCATTGGCAGATACGCTTCCTGCACTGGGATTGTTCGGATCGGGTATCGGCTCTACCTTACAGGAAGTGTATAACAGGGCGGGCACCGCCAGAAGCGCTATATATTTTGTGGTTTGTTTTACGAGTTTCATGTTCCGATTGTTTAGAAGATTACGGCAATGGTGAAATGATAGCTTTTGGAAGAAGGATACGGCGTCACTTCCACATTGCTGGAAATGGCATCTGTTCCAAAGTTGGAAACCTCCGGATCATAGCTGTTATAGTCGAAGATGTTGATCAGGTTGCGTGCGGAGATACCCACCTTTACATCGGCGATGTTACGGAACAGTGACTTCGGCAGGCGATAGGTTAAACCGATCTCGCGCACCCGGAAATAGCTGGCATCCTGCACCCAAGGGCGGGCCGTGGTACCCAGAACAGAATACCGGTACTCACCATCCGTTTTCTGGCCGGTAGGATCGAGCGTTTTCTTATCATAATCCGGAGAGGTACCGAAGATGTCGGACAGCAGGGTGCTGAGGTTGATATTGTCGCCGACTTTTTTCCAATGCATCAGCACATTGAACTCAAAATTCTTATAGCTGACGGTATTGTAGGACGACAGGTTGAAATCGGCTTCACCGTTGCCGAATACAGCCACGCCGGAAGCAGGATCCACCTTATCATCGGGTCCGCCGATCCCTACGATCTGAGTAGGACTCTTACCTACTTCGATCCGATAGGTGCCCAGGGTGGCGCCGAAGGCGCCGGTGTTGAAGGCCGGTACATCAAGGCGGGTAACCTTCGCGCTGTTCTTCCAGAACGAGGTGGTCATGTTCCAGCGGAACTCCTTGCTCATGACAGGGGTGGCATTCAAAGCCAGCTCAATGCCTTTGTTCTGAATGGCGGCTACGTTCTTCCATGCCGTAGTAAAGCCGGAAGAGGTGGGCACCACTACGTTCAGGATCAGGTCCTCCACGTTCTTACGATAATAGGTAGCTTCCAGCGAAACACGGTTCTTCAGCACGCCGATATCGATTCCGGTTTCCAGTTCCTTCTGGCGCTCCGGTGTTAACTGATCGTTACCTCGTACCAGGGAGATGAGCGATCCGGTGCTGCCGTTGAATACCGCCGGCACCAGCGGTGAGTAGATGGCTCCGAAGGGCGCAAAGTTTCCGGATTCACCATAGGCCGCTCTCAATTTCAGCTGACTGAAGATGCTGTTGTTCCAGGAGGGCAAGTTATGCAGGTTGAAGGCGATGGAGCCTTTGGGGTAGGAATAAAATTTATTGGCCTGGCCATTCCGGGAAGATTTATCCTGGCGGAGTCCAACCGTTACAAACAGCAGGTCGCGGAAGCTGAACTCTTCCTGGGCAAAGATGCCTTTATCCTTCTGCAGGGTGCGGGCCTGCTCTACCTGGATCGATCCGGCCTGGTCCAGGTTGGTCTGCGTACCATTCAGCTGGGTGCCGGTATTCAGCACATTGTTCTGGTTCAGGTCTTCTTCGGTTACCCCTAGCTGTGTGCGGAACTCAAACTGGTCGCTGGGCTTGAAGCTGTGTAATAAGAAAGCGGCGACATTGGTTCCTTTGCTGATGGTGGTACCATAAATGGAAGCACCATTGGTTCCGTTACCATCTTTTTCAAATTGCAGCTCACGGGGAAAGATCGCGGTCGTATTCAGGGTATACTGATCCAGTCCGCCGCGGGCGATCAGGCGCAGGTCGTTCTTATCATTATGGAAGATCTTCCAGGTAGCGGTACCACCCAATAAGATCCGGTCAACGTTCTCGCGGTTGGTGATCAGGTCGCGCGTTTGCAGAAAGTTGGATGGCGCCAGCGGATTGTTGGGATAGTTTCCGTTGGCATCCGGGAAGAGG
>DATAHC010000312.1:0-6612 GCA_036263415.1 Flavisolibacter sp. | reverse complement strand
CTTTAAAAACCGCGGCTGGTTTTAGGCGGAGCGTTCAGGACCGTTTCGGCATAAGAAGAAACGCTGCCGGGAACCGGTTCCTTCTGTTCGTACAGCTCCAGTGCGGAGCTTCCCCTTTTATAGCGATAGAGCACCAGGCTGGCGGAATCGGCACCATGGCTGACGGCGCCTGCCATTACCACTGTTTCCGGATCTTCCCAATAAGCATCGAGAATGGTTTCCGAAGGACCTCTGAACAGGATGCGCCGGCGGGTGCTGTCCTTAAAGTTGAGCAGGGCCACTTCCGTATCAGGTCCGCCGCCTGTGAGGCTGGTGGTACCGTTTCGGCGCTGAAGGATATAATTATAGGTTACATAGTCCAGGGCCAGGGTGCTGTCTGCATTGAAGCGCAGGTAGGGCAGGAAGTCTGCAATATCCTCTTTTTTAAAGGAGCGTACCGGCACCGAATCGATGGTCAGCAGGATGGCTTCCTCGAGATGGCTGGTGAATTCCGGCTGCTGCCCTGCGATATAGCGGTATAGTTCGGGAAAGGTGCTTTTCAGATCCGGACGCACCGGCCCTTCGGTGGTCACTTCCGTTTCCATGGAGTCCACGGCGGCTGTCTTTTCCGTTTCTGCCTGATTGTTACAGGCGGCCAGGCTCAAGGCCATCATACTCAGGGCCATCCACTTCCTCATAGTTTCTTTTTATAGATGGGAACGGTGCTGCAGGGCTCTCCATACATAATACTTTTCGCCAAAGGCCTCAGGCGTTTCGTGATCGCCGTATAGGCATAGCTTTCTATTGCCTTGTCGCCACAGCCTTTCACCACCACCCGCTGGTCGCGGTAGGCCTCGGTATCGGCGGCGTCAATACTTTTCAGCACCAGGTGCTTATACATTTCTTCCGGTGTGCCGTTGTACACCTGCTTTGCGATCGGTTCCAGGTAGGTGACTACCAGCATATAGGCCCAGAGGGGAATAATGGCATCGGCACTGCAGAAAATAGCCGCATGCTTATTTTGCCAGGCGGTCCAGTCCAGGTGCTTCAGCGCTTCGCGGAAATCCTTTTCTTTCAGGATCAGGCCCATGAACAAATGATCTTTCAGATCAAAGGGCACGATCGCTTCTTTAGGCAGAAAGGTTTCCAGGTCCAGCGTTATGATCCCGCTGTTGGCCACCTTATTCACGAGCAAATCATCCATACCGCAAAGTTACCAACCGGGAACGGAATGAAATGTCAAAGTACAGAGCCAAAAAAAGCCGCCCTTATGGGGCGGCTTTTCGTTCGTACCGGATGTTCTTAATAGAAATCGGCCCGGTAATCATTTATTTTGGCGGAACGCTTCAGGGCTTCCACGAAAGGATTGCCGCCACCGTAGGACATACGGCTGGTAATTCCCTGGCGGGCCTGTTGTTCCAGCATTTTACGCTGCTCTTCGATGTTGGCGGTTTCTACCGGCGTGGTGCTGATATTATCCACACGCAATACGTATACACCGGCCTGGCCTTCGATCGGCTCCGGACAAACCTTGCCTTTATTGGCCGGATTGAAGGCTGCACCCAGCACTCTTGATTCATATCCCAGTACATTGTTGCCACCGCTGAAGCGCAGGCTGTCGAGTGTTTGCACACCCTGGTTGTATTTCTGGGCTACCGCTTCCAGCGAGCTCACGGTACCGATGGCTTTTTTGATCTGCTCGGCTTTTTTCTTATTGCGCAGGATCGATTCGATATAAGGACGCACACGGCTGGCAGCAGCCAGTCCGGCTTTATTCACATCTGTAACGATCGCCACCACATAGTTGTCACCCACTCTTTCCGGGCCTACGATATCGCCCTTATCTGCTGCATAGATGTCTTTGATGAATTTGCGGTTGGTACCGTTGATGCCATTGATAGAGTTGGCCAGTGGTGCAATATCGATTGCAGTCAGCTTGTTCACGCCTTTGGGCTTCAGGTTCTTTTCCCAGTTGGCGTTAAAGGATTTCTCATCACGGCTGTCGCCGGCGAACATGCTGGCGGCGCTGCTGGCGGCGTTATCGGTTTCAGAGCTGGCCTGGATCGGCTTTCCGAGGTACGCGATCTTATAATGCGGCCCTACGTTGCGCTGCTCCATGATCTCTATATAATGGTAACCGAACTGTGTTTTCACCACTTTCTTATCGCCCACCTTGCCATCAAACAAAATGAACTGTCCGAATTCCTTAGCGAATCCTTCTGACTGGATCTGGGTTGAGCTGAAGGTCATTACACCCTTTTCCTTATGCGCCTGCTCATCGGAAGAGTATTTGGCTTCCAGGCTGTCGAAGCTGGCGCCCCCTCTGATGGCCAGTGCAATGCTGTCGGCCTTAGCTTTAGCCACACTGTCCGATCCCAGCGGCTGGCCGGTTTGCGGATTTACGGTGCTGATCAATATATGACGGCACTTCACGGAATCAGGTAATGATTTCACGTCAATGATCTTGGACAATACATAGAGCGACTGCGACTGGTCGCCACCGCTGGCGTCGAGGTACGGTCCGTACACCACGCCTGTCGGCTGCGCCAGGATCGAATCCTTATTCGGCTGCTGCAGGGCGGTCTTGCTGAGGTACCCGTTGAAGAAGGGCAGTGCGCTGTTGCGGTTCACGAAGGTTTCGTATTGCGTAGTGGTATCAAACTGCGGCTTCAGCGCGTTGAGCGCCGATAGCGTATTTGCCGTATCGGTTTTACTGGGGGTAGCCGGGAACAGCACATAGCTGATGCCCCTGGTTTCTTCCTTCTGTTCGAAATCCTTTTTATGTGCGCTGATATAATCTTCGAGGTCTTTATCGGACACCTTTACAGAACTATCTGAAATGGTAGCATATGGAACGCTTACATACGAAACACGCGCCATCAGGCTGTTGTCCGCATTTCTCTTTTCCAGGAACCATTTGGGGAAATGGATGGTGTTCATTAATAAGGTGGTGTACTTGCTCATCATGCGGTCTTTCTTCAACGCTTCGAAGTACTGGTTGAATTGTTCCTGCTGAGCAGGGTCGCCCTTTTTGCGGAGGTTGTTGATCTCCTGCTGGGCGCGTACGGCATTGAAAACGCCGGTCTGCGGATCGGTGAAGGCCTGCTTGATATCCTGCGGCGGGTTCGCGCCAAAAAGAATATCCTTCAATTCCTTCTCACTTACTTCCAGTCCGAGGTCTTCATACTGATCTTCCATCAGTACATTGCTGATTTCCTGTTCCCATACGGTTTCAACGATCTGCTGGCGGTTGGCTTCACCCACCTCGTAGCCCTGGTTCTTCTGGTAGGCTTCCGCGGCTTCCACTTTCTTGGCAAAATCCGTATAGTTGATCTTGGTTCCATTGATCTTACCAACGGCGTTGTTGCGGCCACTGCCGAACATACCGGTACGTCCGGCAAAAGCATCCATAAGGATAAAGCCAAGAAGAGATACGGCAATCGCGATAACGGCCCAACGGGCGTACTTATCCCGGATTTTCTGGATAACTGACATAGAGATGGTGTTCTTATTTTAAAAAACGATGGCGAAAATAGGGAAATTCATGGTATGAAAAAACTGTGGATAACCGCTGAAACCCTCAAAATTCAAGGGTTTTGCTACCACAATTCGTTAAAACTTTCTCTTTTGACGACGAACGGACAGTCCACTTGCCAACGGTCATTCTTCCGGTTTGGAACGGGCGTTGATCCGGTTTTCCCAATCCATGTGAATGGAAGGGTCTCCGCTGTTGATAACTGTCGTGGAACTGTGCTATGGAACGTGTACGGTTGGATGGAAATAAAAATCCGGAGCGCTGCTTCAAAATTTCTGTGGGTTAATCACGGTTTGTCCTGAGACAATCCACACCGGAAAAATCTCACAGCCCCTGAATTTTATACAGCTCATCCTTGCCGGTGGATTGTTAATACAAAGCGGAGAGTTGCGTCCAGCCGCTAACTTTGTTGTGCATTACACCGGCCCCGATGTGGATAATGCACGACTTTTGATTTACCAAAAACGGGTAACGTGAGTTATCCACCAATTCACAGCCCTAATAGTAATAGGGTTTTTATATAAATAATAGAATACTATATATTATTATATGGATAAGGAAATGTTGATAGACAAAAATAAGATCGAAGAAGACGGGTTTCTGGATGTTGACATCGATCCGACGCTGGACCTGTTCGACGCCATAGAACGGTTGAAAAAAGAAAAGAACGCCATCATTCTGGCGCACCTGTACCAGGAGCCCGATATACAGGACATTGCCGACTATATCGGCGACAGCCTGGGCCTGGCCCAGCAGGCCGCCAAGACCGATGCGGACATGATCGTTTTTGCCGGTGTTCATTTCATGGCCGAAACGGCCAAGATCCTGAATCCCTCCAAAAAGGTGGTAATACCCGATTTTAAGGCCGGCTGTTCGCTCAGCGAGTCCTGTCCGCCCCCTTTGTTCAAAACATTCCGGGAACAGCATCCTGAGCACCTGGTGATCTCCTACATCAACTGCAGCGCCGGCATCAAGGCCCTGAGCGATATTATCTGTACCAGTTCCAATGCCAAGGCCATTGTAGAAAGTCTGCCTAAAGAACAGCCGATCATTTTTGCACCGGACAAGAACCTGGGCGCCTGGGTGAATAAGGAGACCGGAAGAGATATGCTGCTGTGGAACGGCGCCTGCATGGTACATGAGATCTTCAGCCTGGAAAAGATCACCCGGATGCAGGTACGGCATCCGAATGCCAAACTAATCGCCCACCCCGAATGCGAGGATCCTATTTTGCGGATCGCCGATTTTGTAGGCTCCACCACCCAGTTGCTGGCCTATACCCGCAATACGCCCCATAAAGAGTTCATTGTGGCCACGGAAGCCGGCATTCTGCACCAGATGGTGAAGCAGGCCCCGGACAAGACTTTTATACCTGCCCCGCCGGATAACAGCTGCGCCTGCAATGATTGTCCGCATATGAAGCGCAATACGCTGGAAAAAGTGTACCTGTGCATGGAATATGAGCAGCCGGAGATCCTGATGGAGGAGGAACTGCGCCTTCAGGCCAAGAAATCGCTGGACCGGATGCTGGAGATCAGCGCCCGGCTGGGATTATAAAAAAACAGGGGAAATGTATTATATTGTAAGCTATGAACCATCACTACCAGCTTACAGACAGGCAACTGGAGGAACAGTTTGAAGACGGCACATTCGATCCGTCTTTATTCTCCCATGAAGCACACCTGCGACTGGGCTGGATCCATATCCGGAAGTATGGTCTATTACAGGCGGAAGAAAACCTGTGCCAGCAGATCCGAAGCTTTGCCGAACAACATGGCGCTGCCATGAAATTCCATACGACCGTTACGATTGCCGCTGCCAAGGCACTCTATCATTTTATGCAGAAAAGCCAGTCGGATACTTTCTTTGATTTCATACATGAATTTCCCCGCCTGCAGTTTCACTTCAGGGAGGTACTGGGACATCATTACGGGTTTGACGTGTTTCGCGAAGAAGAAGCCCGGCTTACCTATATAGAACCCGACCTGCTTCCTTTTTCATAAACCACCAGATGGCTACCGCCGGTTATTCAGGAACCCCTTTATATAAGAAGCTCAATTATAAGGAAGGGCAGGTTGTACAGGTCTGGAATGCTCCCGAAACGTATCAGGACTACCTTACCGGAAGGCCGGCTGTAACCTTAACCAATGATCTCAACCTGAAGAAGGATCTGATCCATTACTTTACTACAGAAGTCCATCAACTGAAAGCAGATCTGGTGCTGTTGAAAGCGCAGCTGAAGCCGGACGGCATGATCTGGATATCCTGGCCGAAAAAGGCCTCGAAAGTTATAACGGACCTAACGGAAGACCTTATACGCGAACTGGCTTTGGCCCATGGCCTTATAGATGTGAAAGTGTGTGCGGTTGATGCGACCTGGTCGGCCCTGAAGCTGGTGATCCCGGTAACGAAACGGAACTTATAACGTCCGCAACCGTTCTGCTGCGGCTTCCAGCGTACTTTCTTTTTTAGCAAAGCAAAAGCGCAGTACCTGGTGATTCACTTCTTTACTGTAAAATGCAGCCACCGGAATAGTAGCCACACCTTTTTCGCGGGTCAGCCATTTGGCAAATTCCTTCTCCGATTCTTCCGAGAGACCAGCATAGGAGTAAATCTGAAAATAGCTTCCGTAGGTAACCAGCGGTTTCAGCCGGGTGGCTTCCATCAGTGTCTGGAAATAGGTTTGCTTTTTTTCGAGAAAGGCACCCAGTCCCAAGTAATGTTCCTTCTTTTTTAAGAACTGCGCCAGCGCCACCTGCTTCGGCGTGTCGCAGGTAAAGGCATTGAACTGATGAATCTTGCGATACTCCTTCATCAAGGTTTCGGGAGCGATGCAATAACCGAGTTTCCAACCCGTGCAGTGGTATACTTTTCCAAATGAAAAGCAGACGAAGCTGCGTTCAAAAAGCGCCGGGTACTTCAGAATGCTTTCATGTGATCGTCCACCAAAAACAAGATGTTCATACACTTCATCGCTGATGATGAAAATATTGGTACCACGGGTCAGTGCTTCCAGCTCGGCCATATCCTCTTTTGTGAGAATGCTGCCGGTAGGATTGTGCGGTGAATTGATCAGGATCGCTTTTGTTTTTTCGCTG
>DATAHC010000311.1:0-2270 GCA_036263415.1 Flavisolibacter sp. | reverse complement strand
ATCAATCTGGAAGACAATATGCTGACAGTTTCAGTTGAAAAAGAACAGGCTTCGGAAGATCAGGATAAATGGATTCGTAAGGAATATAAATTCCAATCGTTCAAACGATCTTTCTCTGTGGATGAAAATATCAATGTAGATGCCATCGAAGCAAAATATGTTAATGGTGTATTGGTATTAAACCTTCCAAAGAAAACAGTAGTCAAAGAAGCAGCAAAACAGATCACAATTCAGTAAGTATAAATTTTTTCTCATAAGCAGTTGGTTTTGGTTTACACCCTCCGTTTCCACGGAGGGTTTTCATTTTATGTTTAAGTTTGCACCGTTTCGCATCGGCCAACCCTCTGCACATGAAGAAATTGTTTGGTTTATTAGGTCTCTTTTTACTTTTCGCCTCCTTCTCCAAAGCTCAGGATTCTACGGTCTATCATCCCGACTCGGTGCTGCGGATCATTGATCTCAATCCATATTTCACCCTGCATGTGGATTCTACCTTAAGCTACCAGCTGCAGATCAATAAAAACCCCGATAATTATTTCTGGTACCTGAAGAATGCGCCGATCGGCCTCAAGATCAACAAGGATAATGGGATCATTACGTTCAGGGCCGATAAATCGTATTTCCTTTCCGGCCGGCTGAAATATGACATCAATTATAATGTCACGGTAGGTGTTCAAAACCTCAACGATCCGAAAGATAAAGTCGATACCAATTTCACCCTCGTCTTTTATAATACGGAGATCATCCCTTCAAAGGTGAAGCCAACCGTGAATGGTACCATCTGGATGGAAGAGGGTGAAACGGCATCGTTCCGGGTCTTTTGTGAAACGGGTAGCTATCCGATCGAAAATATCATGACACTCACCAGTATTCCTATAGAGAACTATTCGCTGGTGCAGCAATGTGGGGAGGAGTTCAAATGGACGCCCGGTTATGACCTGGTTAAGGAAACGGATTCCGGTAAGGCAAAGACACTCCTGGTGTATTTCATCGGTGCGAATAAATTCAAGGTCCGCGACACGGCTGTTGTGCGGTTTATCGTTCGGGATGCATTGAATTATCCTCTGGCCTTGGAAGAATACAACCAGGTAGCCAGGAATATCGACCGCTATGTTCTGCAGTTGAAATATACTTTTTTGCAGCTCGATAAAAGATTGCGTAAAACCAAAAATGCCCGCACCACGTTCGACCTCACCTCCGCTACGACTTCTCTTACGGGAACAGTGCTGTCAACCTCGAGCAGCGATGAGGCGCAGAAAACGGGTAAGATCCTTCCAAGTGTCGGATTGGCTCTGGTGCCGATCAAGGAGGCATCCGTTCCGAGTAAGGTGGTTGATCAGAACCAGGCCGCTCTGATTCGCGCCTCCATCAAAAGAATGGAGTATATGCGGCAGGATAACCTCCTGATCGGTTCCCGCGATTCTGAGATCCAGAGAAAGACCAATAAGCTCAAGGAAGAACTCAAGCAGGTACAGGTGCAATTGCTGGAGGTTCCGGTCGAACTGACCAATGATTTCACGGAAGAAGAGCTCAACCGTTATTTCAACAGCCCGAAAGTGAATAAGAAATACCGTCTCAAAGGCTGATTACTCACAACCCTGCCGGCGGCGCGTATCTACCAGGTACTGGATCTTCCAGGCACCGTTCAGTTTTACCAGCTGGTAAGAGTCTACGCCGCAATGGCTGAACTTATCACTCACATAAAATTTATACGGTGTCCAGGCTATGGCCAGCTCACCATCGATTTTGATCAGGTCGAAGCTGATGCGTTCATCATAGATCTCATTATGCGGTTTGGCTACAAAAGCAATGAAGGAATCCAGAGGCTCTGATTCAATAACCACCTTTCCTTCCCTGTTTTTGGCCACAGTCTGAAGGATCGCCTGTGGGGCAAACGCAGCGCGCAAAAGGGCGGTGTCGCTCTGCCGCATACCATTGAAGAGATTGCTTATAGTCTGCTTGATTTGGGCCTCGTCTTGCTGGGCTTTCAAGCTGCTAACAATCAATACTGTTAATACTAACAACAGGGGCTTCATATAAGGTTTTATTAAGTGTTTTTGGCTGCAAAATTGACTATAAGATAGAAAATCAATCTATGAAACGGATAAACTTTTTACCAGCGGTCATTGCCCTGCTTTTAATGGTTACAGCTGTTAGCTGTACCACCATGAATGAAGGTTATGGAGATGACGACCAATATACAACGACGACTACCTCCGGTAACAGGATCTATGTAGATGACCCATATCAGGGAACCATTATTCTGGAAA
>DATAHC010000310.1:0-6945 GCA_036263415.1 Flavisolibacter sp. | reverse complement strand
CAGTGCCTTCGGATCATCGGGCGTGCCGACGGTTACCCCCAGGGCGGTATACATATTACGGATCTCCTCATTCTCATAGATCTTATGCTCCATAGCTTTCTCCACGTTGAGGATCTTACCACGCAGTGGAAGAATGGCCTGGAAGCTTCTGTCGCGTCCTTGCTTAGCAGTGCCTCCGGCTGAATCACCCTCCACCAGGTAGAGCTCACATTTTTCAGGATCCCTTTCGGAGCAGTCGGCCAGCTTACCGGGAAGTCCGCCGCCACTCAGCACGCTCTTACGCTGTACCATTTCGCGGGCCTTCTTGGCAGCCGCTCTTGCCTGAGCTGCCAGGATCACTTTCTGTATGATGTTCTTCGCTTCACGAGGATTTTCTTCCAGGTAGGCTTCAATCACCTTGGATACCGTTGTATCCACAATACCCATTACTTCGTTATTACCCAGCTTTGTTTTGGTCTGGCCTTCAAACTGTGGTTCCGGAACCTTCACGGAAATAACCGCACTGAGGCCTTCACGGAAATCATCGCCTTCAATCGTTACCTTGGCCTTTTCGAACAGGCCCTGCTTATCGCCATAGCTTTTGAAGACCCGTGTAAGAGACCTCCGGAAACCGGCTACGTGCGTACCACCTTCGATGGTGTTGATATTATTGACGTAGGAATAGATATGCTCATTATAACCGGCATTGTAGATCATGGCTACCTCTACCGACACATTGTTCTTTTCATCACGGCCTTCTACAAATAAAGGCTTTGGTAACAGCGGAGCGCGACCCGCATTGCTGTCCAGCATCTCCACGAATTCAACGATACCGCCTTCACTGAAGAATACTTTGGAGTAGGTAAGACCTGCTTCTTCATCTTTCTCGCGAAGATCGTTCAAGGTGATGCGAAGACCTTTATTCAGGAAGCTCAGCTCGCGCAGACGGCTTTCCAGAATGTCTTTATTGTATTCCGTAGTAATGAAAATGGTTTCATCCGGCCAGAAGTGAATGGTAGTACCTCTTTTATCCGATACACCGATTTCCCGTACGGGATATTGCGGAACGCCGATGCGGTATTCCTGCTCATGAATGGTGCCATCACGAAATACCGTGGCATGTAAGCGTGTACTCAGTGCATTTACGCAACTTACACCCACACCGTGCAGACCACCGGAAACCTTATAAGAGTCTTTATCGAATTTACCACCGGCATGGAGCACTGTCATTACCACTTCCAGGGCACTGCGTCCTTCTTTCGCATGAATGCCGGTTGGAATACCCCTTCCGTCATCTTCCACGGAAATGGAATTATCCTCATGAATCGTTACAATGATATTTTTACAATGACCGGCCAGGGCTTCATCGATCGAGTTATCCACTACCTCATAAACCAGGTGATGCAGGCCTTTCACGCCTATATCCCCGATGTACATTGCAGGTCGCTTGCGTACCGCTTCCAGACCTTCCAGAACCTGAATGGAATCTGCTCCGTAGTTCGGCATGGAAGCCGTTGCCGGAGCGCTTACTAACGTATCTAAAATATCACTCATTGTATAGCTAAAATTTGTGCACGGAGGCGTGCCTGTCCATTCTGGCAAATGTACCGAAAAAGGCTGGCTCAGCCAATGGAAAAGACGTTAAAAAGCGCCATGTTAACGGATTGGGGATATACTGTAAATTCAGGGTCAAAACAGGCTCTTATATGCAGCAAAAAACCTTTCAGGCCGTATGTTTCGGAGAAGTGTTATGGGATCTATTACCGACAGGAGCCCAACCCGGCGGCGCTCCTATGAACGTGGCCTATCATTTACAGAAATGCGGACTTCCCACGGCCATGATCTCGCGGGTGGGACAGGATGAAAGAGGTGAGCAGCTCCTTCAGGTGCTGCAGCGCAATGGCGTAACAACCGAATTCGTTCAGGTAGATACTCATCATCAGACCGGGATCGTTCATGCCACACCCGGTTCGCAGCATGAAATGAGCTACGAAATTGTGGCGCCCGTGGCCTGGGATTTTATTGAAGCCGATGCAAAGAGCCTGGAAATCGTTTCCACAGCCGACTATTTTATCTGCGGCAGCCTGGCCGCCCGTTCTTCGGTCTCCCATCAGTCATTACTTCAGTATCTGGAAGCAGCCCGGAAAAAGATCATCGATATCAACCTTCGTCCTCCGCATTATACCCGAGAATTGGTAAGCTACCTGCTGAAGCAGGCTTCAATAGCAAAGCTGAACGATCATGAACTCACCCTTATGGCTTCCTGGTTCGACGGGCCTTCTGCGTCTTCAGATCAGGTAAAATGGCTGCAGGATCATTTCACCATCCCATTGATCCTGATCACCCTGGGCAGCAAGGGTGCTATGGTATGCCAGGAGGGTAAAATCATAACGCATCCGGGATTTCCGGCAGTGGTAGCCGATACGGTAGGCAGTGGCGATTCTTTTCTGGCGGCCTTTATCAGCAAGCTGCAAAAAGGTTCTTCGCTTTCGGAAAGCCTGAAATTTGCCAATGCCATGGGTGCTTTTATCGCTTCAAAGAAAGGCGCCTGTCCGGCTTACGAATTGGAGGAAGTGGGCGCTATAGCGCAAGGAGAAGCAAATAGTCAATAGTGAGTAGTCATAAGTGAAGGAAGAAGGCGGTACAGATTACTCGGCGACGGCCTTTTCAGAAACCAGCTGGCGGATCACTTTTTCCAGTTCGTGGATACGCTTTTCCAGCTCGGGCAGGTTGCGGAACACCGCCTGGCTGCGCAGGGCACTGGTATAATCGGCAGCAGGAGAGCCGGTTACAATACTGTAGGGCTCTTTCATGGATTTGCTGACACCACTCTGGGCATTGATCTTGGAGCCATCGGCTACCTGAATATGGCCTACCAGGCCTGCCTGACCGCCAATCATTACATTACTTCCGATCTTGGTAGATCCTGACACGCCTGCCTGCGCAGCAATGACGGTACTATTTCCCACTTCTACATTATGAGCGATCTGGATCAGGTTGTCGAGCTTGGCTCCGGCTTTGATCACCGTTGAACCCATAGTAGCCCTGTCAATGGTAGTATTGGCACCGATCTCAACATTATCCTCGATGATAACATTGCCGATCTGGGGAACCTTTTTAAAGGAGCCATCCGCCTGCGGGGCAAAACCAAACCCATCAGAGCCGATGACCGTACCGGCATGAATAATTACCATATTGCCCAGCTGACAATCATGATAAATCTTGACACCCGGATGAACGATACAGTCCTTTCCGATCTCTACATTATCTCCGATAAAAGCGTTCGGGAAGACCTTGGAATTGGCGCCGATCTTTACATTTTCCCCGATATAGGAGAAAGCACCGATGTATACGTCTTCAGCCAGTTTTGCGGATGAGGCGATATAAGCCGGCTGCTGAATACCTTTCATCTGCTGGGTGGCCATTTCCTGGTATTTGCTCAAAAGCGTGGCAAAGGCGGTATAGGCGTCTGCTACCCGTATGAGTGTTGGTTTTACCGGCTCCCGCAGTTCATACGCTTCATTTACAATAGCAATGGAAGCCCGTGTGGAATACAGGAATTCTTCATATTTAGGATTGGCCAGGAAGGTCAGCTGCCCATCTTCTGCTTCTTCGATCTTGCCGAAAGAAGATACGGCAGTATCGGCATTCCCTTCAATTTTTCCATCTACCAGTATTGAAATTTGAGCGGCTGTAAACTGCATAGTTTTGTCGATAAGTCAATTTAGTCAAAAGGGTCAAAAAATCCAATGTCAAACGCACGAATCCCGGGGCTTATTATAACCCGTTTGACTTTTGTGACTTTCCTCACTTTTACTTAAGATAGCAAAGGTAGTATTTTTTGACAGGGGAGGACAACTGTTGATGGATCAAAGCATTGTCCACTTTCGATATATCCGAAACAGTTCCATCCTTATAAAGAATCCTGATATGCTCATCATTTGGGTTGTAGGTAGTATTAGCCGCTTCACCCGTAAACACAAGGTAGGCGGCTTCTTCCGTTGATATTTTCAGTTTTTCCGCTACCTGCCTGCGCAACTGATCCACCGCTTCTTTTTCGAAAGGCGTTGCGCTGAATTTGACCTTCAGCAATTTTCGGTCAACCAGCCCTTTGGATAGACGACCGAGAACCGGATCCATATGTCCGCACCAGTTTTTGATGGTGCACATTACATCCGTATCATCCAGTTGTGCAAACTTTTCCAGGTGCCTGATAAAGTTTTCACCCGGCTGGTGCTCTTTGAGAAAGAAGTTCAGGTTGTTGCTGGCGGCCTGCAATTCAATTCCATGAGCAATCAGTTCATTGGCCCGCTCGATGATCCGTACCAGCATCTTTTCTGCTGCCATCACCGTTTTATGAAGGTATACCTGCCAATACATGAGGCGCCGGCTTACCAGGAACTTCTCTACGGTATAAATGGCTTTTTCCTCGATCAGGAGCTGTCCTTCATGGACCGTCAGCATCTTCAGGATCCTGTCGTATCCCACCGCTCCTTCAATAACGCCGGTAAAAAATGAATCGCGGGTGAGGTAGTCCAGCCGGTCCACATCAAGCTGCCCGGATACCAGCTGATGGAGGAATGCTTTGTGGTAACTGCCGCTGAAAATTTCGATAGCTGTTTGCAGGCGGCCATTGAACTGCTCATTCAGCAGCTGCAGGATCAGCATGGATATATCCTCGTGGTGCACTCCCTTGATCAGTTTTCGTTCCAGGGCGTGTGAATAGGGGCCGTGACCGATGTCGTGCAGCAGGATGGCGATCTTGGCGCCAATTTCTTCTTCCTTCGTGATATCGACCCCTTTATTGCGGAGCTCGTTCAGGGCCAGTCCCATCAGATGGTAGGCTCCTAAGGAATGGTGAAGGCGCGTGTGCACAGCACCAGGATAGACCAGCGAAGCAAAGGCCATCTGGTGAATGCGCCGGAGCCGTTGATAATAGGGGTGGGATATGATCTCGAAGATCAGGGGGTCATCAACAGTAATAAATCCATAAACCGGGTCATTGATAATCTTTCGAACATATGCCATGCAAAACCTTTAATGTTAATTTATCCTCAGGCTTCAAAATTACATGCCAGAAGGGTAGGATAATTTTATTAGCTTGTAGCCCTCAATAAAAGGGCACCTGGGCATTCCGATAGACCTTTGGGTAACTTTTATCGTATAGACTGTTATCAAACTTAATTCGTCAAATCAGCAATATTATGAGCCTGGCAAAGATCCTTTGGGTAGATGATGAAATCGAAAGTCTTCAGTCGCAGAAGCTGTTTCTACAAAACAAGGGGTATGACGTTCATACGCTTACCAATGGTTTTGAGGCTATAGACTATATTAAGGAGAACGTGATAGACGTAGTATTGATCGATGAGAGCATGCCCGGTATTACCGGCCTGGAAACGCTGGCCAAGATCAAGGAGATCAATTCCCAGATCCCTGTAGTGCTGATCACCAAGAACGAAACGGAAAACCTGATGAATGAAGCCATTGGCAGCCAGATCAGCGATTACCTCATCAAGCCGGTGAATCCCAACCAGGTATGGCTTTCCCTCAAAAAGATCATCGATAACAGGAGGCTGGTAGCGGAAAAGACAACCACAGCCTATCAGCAGCAATTCCGGAACCTGTTCATGGCGCTGAACAGCAGCCCGGACTTCAACGAATGGATGGGTATTTATAAAGAGCTGGTGCATTGGGAACTGAGCCTGCAACGAAGCGACAGTCCGGAAATGCAGGAAGTCTTTCAAACCCAGAAGAATGAGGCCAATACGGAATTCTTCAAATTTGTGTCCCGCAACTATGCCAACTGGGTGGGGCCAAAGGCCAAGGACCGTCCCGTGATGTCGCACACGCTGGTAAAGGACAAAGTGCTGCCACATATTGAAAAAGGCATTCCCACTTTTTTCATACTCATCGATAATCTGCGGTTTGACCAGTGGCGGGCCATTCAGCCTATATTCAGCGAAAGCTTCCGGGTGCTGGAGGAAGATACGTTTTACAGCATCCTCCCCACGGCCACGCAATATGCCAGGAATGCAATCTTCTGCGGCATGCTGCCCTCCGAAATAGAAAAAAAATTTCCCCATCTCTGGAAGAATGATGAAGAGGAAGGTGGCAAGAACATGAACGAGGAAGAGTTTATCCGCGCCCAGATGAAAACGCTGGGTAAGGGAGACCTCCGGATGTCCTACACCAAGGTCCTGAACAATCATGCCGGTCTGGACCTGGTGAATAATATTCATAACCTGCTGAATAACGATCTGAATGTGATCGTATACAATTTCGTGGATATGCTCAGTCATGCCCGTACGGAAATGGAAGTGCTGAAGGAGCTGGCGGGCGACGAGGTAAGCTATCGCAGCATAACGGCCTCTTGGTTCGAGCATTCGCCCCTGCACCAGGCATTAAAGCGCATTGCGGATAAAAAGGTGCGGATCGTTCTGGCAACGGACCATGGCAGCGTGCGGGTTAAAACGCCGGTGAAGGTGGTAGGTGACAAGCAAACCACTACCAACCTGCGCTACAAGCATGGACGCAACCTGAACTACGATCCGAAAGAGGTACTGGCGTTCCGTGATCCCAAAGAGGTGGGCCTGCCTTCACCCACCATCAATTCTTCGTTCATCTTCGCCGGTGAAGATGTGTTTCTCTGCTATCCTAACAATTACAACCATTACGTGAACTATTACCGCAATACCTTTCAGCATGGGGGGGTGAGCCTGGAAGAAATGATCGTTCCGGTGATCCAGATGGTAAGCCGGTAAGGGGCGCCTGGTGAATAGTCAATAGTGAATAGTCAATGGTGAATACCAATTGGCGTAGCCGCAATGCTTATTTGCTGAATCCTGTTTATTTTTGCGCCGTATGAAATATACCCAGACCACATTGGATAAGATCGAGAAGGTGATTGAAGAAGCCGGCTATATCGTGCGCTATGAGAGGGGAAGCTTTCAGAGTGGCTTCTGTATA
>DATAHC010000309.1:0-6079 GCA_036263415.1 Flavisolibacter sp. | reverse complement strand
TTGCCGGACGTAGGGGCAAAGCCGCCGATGAGGACACGGGTTTCCAGGCCATTGCCATCCGTGCCGCCGTCCTGGCCATACAGGCTGATCCTTCCGTTCCCATACTGGTAGTTGATATCCTTCGGCATCCGGAAGCGGATGGTGTACCGGCCATTCTGAATGGTGGCCTTACCGCGGAACAGCACACTGTTCTGCTCCGCGAATTCGACAGGCTGACTGGTAGGATCATTACCCAGCGTCTTGCTGTTCCGTACCTTATCAAATACCGATACGGAAGCAGTTCCGTTGAAGCCGGACAGGAAGTTGCCGGAAAGGTCCTGTACCTCCCCTTCCAGGGTAACGGAAGCAGTGGCACCTAAGGTATCGGCTACCGCTATCTCCTTTCCATTGACACGGGTGAGCACCAATCGGTTCTTGGGAAAACCCAGGGTCATGGCCGGGTCGCCCAGCAACACGAATTTGCGGTTATTGATCAGGTCTCCGGAGGTCTGGTAGGTATAATTCTTTGCCTTCCGGCTGGCATCGCCCAGCGAGCGGTAGCGGCCATTGGCATCGGGTGCCAGCGCAAACTGCAGGTAGTTGTTGTTCAATATCCGGTTGCTGTAGGCAAATACCACGCGTGTAGTGGTCATCAGGGCAATGGCGCCGGTCCTGGCGCGTACCAGCAGGTCCTCGCCCAGGGAATGATCGAGCGGATTATCGTAGGGTGCGAAATCGCAGGTGGCGGTAATGAATAAAGGCAACCGGTGCTCATTGTTCCAGTTGTTCACGATCGACGGATCGATCACGACCTCCTCCGCCAGCCGTTGCGCGCCGCCATGCCCGCTGTAGTTCCAGAGCAGGGTGCCATTGAGGATATTGCTGTTCACCAGGGTATTCACCTGGGGATAGCGTCCTCCGGCCGAGCCGGATTCCTGGTGAAAGGCATCCAGGTAGATCTTGGCCTGGTTCAGTTCTGGTGCGGCCGTCGCTGCCGTTGCCGTCAGGGTTTCCGCATCTTCCAGGTGCAGGTTATTGTCTTCATCATCCGCTATAAAATTCAGGTTGTTCCTCCAGGCGCCCAGCGAGGTCCCACTATGGTAATCGATCAGCTTGTCTGTGTAGTTGCGCACCTCCTCTTCACTTCGGGCAGGGATGCGACCGATCCCGATATCCAGCAGGTTTTGAACCAGGCCGTTATTGATATCATCGGCATCGTCCAGGAAACCAAAGTAATCATCGGAGGGATAGGTTCCCAGGGGATCGATAAAGCCCGGGCTTTCCCATGAGGGGACGAAATTGGTATTGCCGTTCACCCGGTTCTTGTAATCGAATGAGGCTTTGCCTACCAGCAGCAGGTAGCGACCGCTGTCCGGCCAGGTGCTGCGGTAACGGTCGTAATAAAGTTTTACATAATCGCGGAGTGCCGTGGGGTCCGGACTGCCGCTGGCAAATTCCTGGTACACCTGTGTAGTGGTGGCTACCACTACCCGCATCTTGTCGCGGTCGCGGTGAAACTGGGCAATGCGGTTGGCCTGCGCCAGGAAAGGGGGATGCGTAATGATGATTAGATCAGCCTCAGTTGTTGCATGCAGGTTCTGGTTGGCTACGCGGCCTTCGGCTTTAGGCAACAGGAAAGCGGTGGAAAAGGCGGCATATTCCCTCAGCCGCAGGGCCTCATTGGAAAAGCGGTAAAGCGTTCCGGCCAGCGTTCCATTCATCCGTACCGGGTTCGCGCCATCTGTAACATCCCACACCTGCGTGCTGCCATCGGCATTCGACAATTCAAAAGCAACGGCACTGGTGCCCACGGTGCTCCAGTCGCGGAACAGCAGGCTGCCTCCATTCGGAAGCCGTAACGCACTGCGGCAGAAATACTCGAACCAGTTCATCCAGCCCTGGCTGTTGAAGCTGCCCGGGAAGTAGGTGAAGCTCACTTCCGGATTGGCCACGGCGGAAAAATTACTGGCCTGCTGCGCCTGCTGGGCAAACAGGTCGAAAGCGCCCGCGCTGACGGCCGGAACGGTCAGCTGTTGCACCACCTGTCCATTTACGCTGGCTTCGAAACGGCTGCTGATGGAAATGGAGCGGGCTACTGCGTTGGTAACAAGGGTGGCAGTACCGCCGGCCAGGGCATCCGGAACAGCGAATGTAAAGCTGCGTTTCAGGGTGCGGCCCGGGGCGGAAGAGAACTCCTCTCCCAGCCAGGTTTTTCCGCTGTTCAGCAGGTTGATGGTATCCAGCTCATGAAAATATCGGTCGTCGAAACTGTTCTGACTCGTAGCAGCCGCTGGTGCAAGTACCTGTGCCGGCACCCGCTTGCCGGTTCCACCCAGTGTTATATAATAATAGGCGCGGTCCGTATACAGGTTCTTTTGGTGGCTAAAGCGCCGGTTGGCTGAGTCTTTCAGCCACTGATCGGGCCCTTCGGCATACAGTACAATATAATCGGCTCCGTTGAGCTGCCCGTCACCGCCGTCGTTCACCCAGATGGCCCGCTCCAGCAGGTCGTCGGGGCGCTCCGCCGCATTGGACTCCGGCAGCATTCCGCCACCGTTTCCATAAACCCGGATGGCATCGGAGGAAAGGGTTCCGCTCAGTCCCAGGCTGTTCAGGAAAGCGACATCCAGCTTATACATCCCCGTAGCGCCTACACTGAACTGGTACCAGTTTCCTGTGGCCAGCACGGAAGATGGCTTATAGGTACGTTGACCGTGAACCAGGCAGGATAAGGCCAGGAGCGGCAACAGGAGGAAGCGGAGGGGCTTTATCGGCATGTGGGGAGGGATCGTAGATTTATCATACAAAAAACGTAAAAACCACTATATATTTCATAGTAAAGCTTATATATTCGCACAACTGTCTTGAAAAACTTTTGGGACTGACAATAATTGCCATGAGGTGGCGTTAAAGTTATTCGAAAACAAAGGTTCAACAAGGCAGGCACATGAAAAATCCCATGTGTCCTCTAGAAAGACTAAAAAAGCAACCATGCAAGTTAGAAATTTAGTAATCCTTTTATCCTGTGCCGCAGCGCTGTCCTCCTGTAAGAACGGCCTGTTCGGCAAAAACAAAAAAGAAAAGTCCGACGTTACCGGCTGGAACTACAACGACAAGAATCAGGGTGGTTACCAGGTAGCCAAATCACAAGAGCAGGGCCTGGGCCCCGGTCTGGTGTTTGTTCAGGGTGGTACCTTCACCATGGGTCAGACAGAAGAAGATGTAATGGGCGACTGGAACAACATTCCCCGCCGTGTTACGGTTCCTTCCTTCTATATCGATCGTACCGAGGTGGCCAACGTTCACTACCGTGAATACCTGTACTGGCTGAACCGGGTTTTCAATCCGGAAGACGATCCCAATAATCAGAAGATCATCAATGCCGCATTACCGGATACCCTGGTATGGCGCAGCGAGCTGAGCTATAATGAGCCGCTTGTTGAATATTATTTCCGTCACCCGAGCTTCAACAACTACCCGGTAGTGGGTGTGAGCTGGAGACAGGCTTACGATTTCTGTCTCTGGAGAAGCGACCGCGTGAACGAAGGCGTTCTGATGCAAAAAGGCTATGTGGCGCAACAGAGCATCCAGGGCCAGCAGGGCCAGGAAAACTTCACGACGAAGTCCTACCTTTTAGGTCTTTACCAGGCACAGCCGGGTAAAGGAGCAACTTCTAAAAAGAATCCTTTAAAGACCCCTCAGGGAACGCCGCGTACGAATGTTACCATGGAAGATGGTATCTTATTACCGGACTATCGCCTGCCTTTCGAGGCGGAGTGGGAATATGCTGCTTACGGACTGATCAACCAGAACCCCCGTCCTTCTGCCAAAGAAGGAAAGCGTGGAGAGGAATTGCAATCCAACAAGCAGGTATACCCATGGTCGGTGAACGTGAACGGTCTGCGCGATACCAAGCATGGTAGCTGGCAGGGTCAGTTCATGGCCAACTTCAAAAGAGGTTCCGGTGATAACGCGGGTGTGGCCGGTGGTCTGAACGACCGTGCGATCTACACCGCTGATGTAAAGTCTTTCTATCCGAACGGTTTCGGTATCTATAACATGGCAGGTAACGTAAGTGAGTGGGTAGCCGACGTGTATCGTCCGCTGACCGGCCTGGACCAGGATGATGTAGCTCCTTTCCGTGGTAATAAATTCCAGAAATTATACGAGAAAGATCCTACTGCAACGGATCCGTCCGAGCGTTTCGAAAGAGACAGCACCGGCCGCGTGAAAATGGTGGATGTTACCGATGCGGAAAGCAAGAACCGCCGCAACTACCAGCGTGGTAACGTGATCAACTTCCTGGATGGTGACAGCTTATCCAATGCAACATACGGTTACGGTCTTACCACCCTGATCAGCGATAAATCAAGAGTATATAAAGGTGGCAGCTGGAACGACCGCGCCTACTGGCTGAGCCCCGGCACACGCCGTTATATGGAAGAAGACCAGGCGAGCAGCCAGATCGGTTTCCGTTGCGCCATGGACCGCATGGGTAGCCCTGAAGGCAACAAGCGCAAGACCGGTAACTTCTGGAAAGCGCAAAAGCAAAGAAGATAATTCTAACTTGTTTCTCTATAAAAAAAGCCCTGCTGCAAAGCGGGGCTTTTTGTTAGTCCCTCCCTTCCCTACTTTTGTTGTATGAATATCCCTGAACTCTATTCCCTATACTTACAATATCCTTCCGTGCAGACCGATACCCGCAAGCTGCGATCGGGCGATATCTTCTTTGCACTGAAAGGGCCCAGCTTCAACGGTAACCAGTTTGCACAGAAAGCCCTGGAGGCCGGTGCGGCCTACGCCGTGATCGATGAGGCGGAATATGAAGTGGCCGGAAAGACCATCCTGGTGGAAGATGTGCTCATAGCCCTGCAGCAACTGGCGAAGTACCACCGGCAGCAGTTTGCCATACCCTTCCTGGCCATTACAGGAAGCAACGGCAAGACCACGACCAAGGAGCTGATCCATGCCGTGCTATCCACCACGTTTATTACTTATACCACAGAAGGCAACCTGAATAACCATATCGGTGTGCCGCTGACGCTATTGAAGATCCGTCCCGACGCGCAGATGGCCGTGATTGAAATGGGCGCTAACCACCAGCGCGAGATCGCTTCCTATTGCGAGATCGTACTGCCTACCCATGGACTGATCACGAACTGCGGTAAGGCGCACCTGGAAGGGTTCGGAGGCGTGGAAGGCGTTCGTAAAGGAAAGGGAGAGCTGTTTGATCACCTGCGGGCGCATAAAGGCACGGCCTTTATGATGAAGGATTATGATTACCTGCGGGACATGAGCAAGGGCATTCCCGAGATCATTTCATATGGCACTTCTGACGCCGAAGTGGTAGGACAGGCCAGCAAGACCGATCCCTTCCTGGAAGTGACCTTTACCAAAGGACTGGAAGGCACAATCCATACGCAGCTGG
Organism: Flavisolibacter sp.; assembly: GCA_036263415.1. Classification (GTDB taxonomy): domain Bacteria; phylum Bacteroidota; class Bacteroidia; order Chitinophagales; family Chitinophagaceae; genus Flavisolibacter. The sequence continues at coordinate 672 of DATAHC010000309.1, read as the reverse complement.
TAGGCGCCTACAACCTGCCGAACATCCTGGCGGCTGTCACCATCGGCAATTACTTCAAGGTGCCTGCGGAAAAGACCCGCTCAGCCATTGAAGCCTACGCTCCTTCCAACAGCCGTTCGCAGCTGGTGCAAAAGGGCGACTCCAAGATCATCCTCGATGCCTACAATGCCAACCCCTCCAGCATGAAGGCCGCTATTGAAAACTTTGCCGGGGCCGCAGGCGAGCAGAAGATACTGGTACTGGGCGCCATGGCTGAATTGGGTGAGGAAAGCCTGGAAGAACATAAAATGATCCTCAGCGAGATCAACAAACATACCTGGAAAGACGTTTTGTTGGTAGGCGGTGATTTCCAGAAACTGGAGCACCCTTATCAAACCTTTGCCACCGCAACGGAAGCCGGGCAGTGGCTGAAGAACCATCGCGACGGCGCTGCCTATTACCTGGTAAAAGGCTCGCGCAGCATGCAGATGGAAAAAGTTGTGGAGTATTTGTAAATGGAAGATTTGGAACCCAGCCGGGGTTATCTGGCAACGATCGTTACCTGCCGCTGCCCGCGTTGCCGCGAAGGCAGGCTGTTTCAGCACCCCCTCACCTTCCGCTTCCGGTGGAATATGGTGATGCAGGAGAAATGCCCCGCCTGCGGACAGATCACCGATATCGAAGTTGGCTTTT
>DATAHC010000308.1:0-3207 GCA_036263415.1 Flavisolibacter sp. | reverse complement strand
GGGAGCCAATATTCTGGATGCTACCCAGCAGCGCTTATTGCCCTCGGTTGACCTGATTGTGAGCAATCCTCCCTATATTCCCCTTCGCGATAAAGACACCATGGAGCGCAATGTGCTGGATTATGAACCCCATACCGCACTTTTTGTTCCGGATGATGACGCACTGCTCTTCTATAAAGCCTTTGCGGATTTTACAGCGCACCGGTTACATGCCCACGGATCGATCTATCTTGAAGTACATGAAGGCCTGGCTGCGGAGGTGGCTGCCGTATTTAAAGCGAAAGGATTTCCTTCCATTGAGATCCGGAAAGATATGCAGGGGAAGGAACGAATGATCCGAATCGCATAAGAAACGAAGGACTTATTTTACGTGCACCCCGACCTTGGCGTTGTATTTTTTGGCAATGTTCATGATCTTGAACACTTCTCCCCAATAAGCGATGGTATCGGCATTTACTACTACGGAAGGCGTATCGACAATTTTCCGGGCGTTCTCAATCTGGAATTTCAGCAGGCTATCCATATAATTGAAATCCACGGCCTGTGTTCCCAGAAAATACTGGTGCTCCTTGTTTACCGATACGATGATATTCTGCTTCGCTTTCATATCCTTGGATCCTTTGGGATTGTTGACCCTTACGAGATTGGGATTGGCCAGCGTAGAGGCGATCAGAAAGAACAGGAGCAGAATGAACAGGATATCATTCAGCGGACCCGTATGGATCTCGGTATGTGCTTTTAATTTTCTGCGGATGTTCATAGACGTTTTTGATTTTTTCGGTAGTGCAAAGTATTTGACGAACCTGACCCGTTATCGGGTAGGCTCCTGCAGAATGTCTATGAACTCCGCACTGGAGGCTTCCATCTTGTTAGCCGTTTTATCAACCTGTGTACTGAGGAAATTATGGGCGATGTAAGCCAACAAACCGATAATAAGACCCGTAGCCGATGTGATCATTTTGGTGTAGATACCATTTGCCATGGTTTGAATGGTGAAGTCACCGGTAGCGGCCAGCGTATAGAACAACTTGAACATACCGATAATGGTACCCAGGAACCCGAACATAGGCGCAATACCTGCAATCAGCGACAATACTGACAGGTTCCGTTCCATATTATATAATTCCAGCTTGCCTACATTCTCCATGCTCTTTTCAATATTATCGATCGGCTTACCAATACGCTGAATACCCTTATCGATGATCCGCGCTACCGGATTATTCGTATTCTTGGCAAAGCTGCGCGCGGCACTTACATTACCGTTGACAATGTGATCCCGTATGATATTCATGAAATTGCCTTCGATCCTGGAGGCTCTCCTGATGGCCAGAAAACGTTCGAAAAAGACAAATAATGTGACCACGAAAAGAATCAGCAGGGGGATCATGATCCATCCGCCGAGGGTAAGAAGTTCTCCCAGGCTGATGCTTCCATCTTTATTTACATCGGCCTGATTAGCGGCTGTTTTGGTAACTGTGTCTACAATTTGTAGCAGGTTGATCATACGATTTCATCTTTAAGCGGTAAATGTAATATAACGTGGTGAATAACGCAGGGGGCTCTCTAATATTTTACCGTCCGTGGCCGGGCATAAAAAATGCCGCATTCCGGCGGCATTTTAACTTTTTACTATAGAGTCGATTCTATCTACTGATCGGTGCCGGCATGCTTGATCATCAGCGCCTGGATCTGTTTCATGGTCTTCTCCATTCCATCTGAGCTCCCATCCAGGAAGATGACATTGCCTTTTCCATATTCCGCAAAATTCTTGATCGCTTCCGTCCACATGCTGAACAGGATCACATTCGTATCGAGGTTCGCCTGCTTCATCTGTTCAGCGGCCTCTGTCATACCTTTTGCCACCTCCTGACGGAACAAGGCCACGCCCTGACCGCGCAGTCGGGCCGCTTCCCGTTCTGCTTCCGCAGCGATCTTGATAGCATTACCTTCCGCTTCCGCACCCTTGGTCTTTGTGATCAGTAAAGCCTGCCCTTCATTTTCCGCCGCTGCTTTGAGATTATTGGAAGCCACCACCTTACTCATAGATTCAATAATGGCTTTATCGAAGGTGATATCATTGATCTGAAGGTCCAGCAAATGGTAGCCCCAGCCTTCGAGCGTCATGTCAATTTCCACTTTCACATATTCTACGATCTCTTTACGCAGCGTGAGCACTTCCGCCTGTTTTTTGGTAGCCACGAAAGAGCGGATATTACCTTCAATGGTGCGCACCAGGGCCTGCATAAGATCGCGGTCACCTATGAATTTGAAGGCCACCTTCTTCACGGTTTCCTCTTCGGCATTCTGAACGGCATAGAGCAGCATGCTCTTGAAGTACACATTGGCCTGGTCCTGCGTTACCGCCTGGAACTCCAATTCAACAGAACGATTCTGTATCGATATCTTTTTATATAACTGTTCCAGCACAGGAATCTTAAAATTCAGTCCGGGACGTACTACGCGCTGATATCGGCCAAACATGGTGATTACACCGATGTAACCCTGGTTGATGGTGAAAATTCCACTGAAAACGATAAACAGTACAATCAACAGCCACCAATAGTGGGATAAAAAGTAGAATATCGGATTGTCACTGGCTTGCAATAGAAACATACTATTAAAATTTGGTTGCTTTATTAAAGATATACCACAAGGCAGGATTCTACTCGCGCCGATATAAATAAATTTCCACCCGCCTGTTTTTTTGTCTGCCCACTGCGGTGCGGTTATCGGCAACCGGCTTTACACTGGCCCAACCCCTTGACACAATCGGGCTTTTCATGGCCGGGGCCATATAGGCTGCTACCGAGGATGCCCGGTTCTGGGACAGCTTTTCATTCAGTGGAACGGAGCCTGTGCTGTCCGTGTGACCCTCGACTACTACAGAATCGATCATATGTGACTGTGCCCCGGCTAACAGACTATCCAGTAATAACCGGGCTGCCTTGCTGATTGCATAGCTATTGGTAGCGAATAATACATCCGGTATTACAAGTATATCGATCTTCTGCAGAATAGTTAAAGGAGGTGCGGTTACAGCAGGTGGGTTTTTGGAATACAGGTAGATTTTTTTCTCCAGGAGACTGTGCCGTTCGTTTACTTCATAGGCCTCCTCCATCACGGACCGGGCATCAGTGCCTAACCGTTCCTTATTATTAACCGGGAGGACTGTTACACCATCCAAAAAAAAATAAAAAGAATTCAGCA
>DATAHC010000307.1:0-6956 GCA_036263415.1 Flavisolibacter sp. | reverse complement strand
CAGCTGACCGGGCTTGTTCCTAATGGTTCAGGGGTGATTGAATTCACTGTTACGAAGTCCAGCGGTGCTACCTATGCATTCCTGAATGCAGTAGTATTACAAGAGTATGATAACGATGGAACTGTGATTCGTCCTGCTGATCTGTTTACCGACATTAATGCTCCTGGTGTAATTAATCTGAGCTGGTCAGACCGAAGCAGTAACGAAACCGGGTTCGAGATCTACAGAGCAACCAGCGGATCTGCTTTCAGTCTTCTGACAACGACAGCGGCCAATGTTACTTATTATACAGATAATACCGCTCAAAAGAATGTTCGGTACTATTACAAAGTAAGAGCTAAAGGTGCAGTTAACTCAGATTACAGCAATACCGTAAATGCCAAACTCGGAAATAACCTGATCCTGTTAAACCTGAATCTGGCAACACCACAGGCAAGCCCATGGAATAATACCAATGGAACGCCTCAAACAGGAGCCGGTTTTAATAACATGGCAAACACATTAGGTAACAGTACTGGATATGCCTTTAAGCTAACCAATGACTGGGGCGGTTATTTCGACCTGGGTATGACTGGTGGCATATTACCTGATAACGTTATGCTGACAAGCTGGTGGATTGAAGGTAACAGCCAGCCTGCAACTATGCGTTTTGAAAATCTGGATCAGTCTAAACGTTATCGAATCGGATTTATGGGAAGCTCAAGCTGGGATGGCGATTTCACTGCCAGTTACACCATCAACGGGCAGACCGTATATCTGAATTCCAATAAGAACAATTCGAAAATAGTTTACGTTGACAATGTAGCAACCAACAGTGATGGTGAGATCAATATAACCATGGGATACTTAGCTGCTACCAGATGGAGCTTCCTTAGCGCCGTGATCATTGAATCTTATGATGACGATAACGGTGCCCCGGGACCACAGAACGTTAACAATTCTGTAACCAGAATCGGCAATACAACAAGTACTAAGGACGTTGAAGTTGAAATGACCAGGGTAGCACCAAAAGAACTGGAAATCAGTGCCTATCCAAACCCATTCAATCAAACGATCGGTGTTAACCTTTCAATTCCCAAAAGCAGCCGTGTAGCTCTTCGAATCATGGATATGAATGGTAGACTGATTTATAATCAGGACTTAGGGTCTGTACAGGGTAGCAGAACTGTAAACCTGAATGGTTCTGAATTGGATAAATTAACCCCCGGCGCTTATATCTTGCAAGTTCTGAAAGATGGTAAAATAGAGAAAACCATCAAGATGCTCAAAGCAAGGTAAGTTCCTCAATATGAATATGTTCCAAAATCCGGCATGATCAAGTGCCGGATTTTTTTTAGAAAATTTATTTTATATCTTGTCAAAGAATTTAATCGTGTGCTATGGATGTTTTGTATCTCTTGCGTGTGTTATTGCGTAAAAAATGGATTATTTTATCATTAACCATTTTAGCGGCAGCCGGGACATTTTTGTTAATGCTCAAGAAAAAGGACCTTTTTGAATCTGTAGCTCAGTATTCAACCGGCTTTACAGCTGAAAAAGTGAAGCTGACCGATGGATCATCTGCTGTAGACATTTATACCCTCGATATCAAATTCAATAATGTTATCGAAACCATGAAATCTCCCAGGGTCAGCGGCATGCTATCTTACAAATTAATGCTGCATGATCTGGAAAACCCTAAGCAGGCCTTTACTAAACTTGGCGAAAAAGCCAGTAAAAATGAAGCACTTAGAGGCATTTCGAAGGATACTATCATCAATGTATTAAGAAATAAAGTTCAGTCGTCGGAATTATTATCGCCTTCCAATGTAACTGAACAGAAGATCATCAAATACCTTGAGGTTTATGGCTATGATTATAATAGCTTAAATAAGTTATTGGTGATAAGGCGGGTAGATCGAACTGATTACCTGGATATCATATTTCAATCAGAAAACCCTTACCTATCAGCTTATGTAGTTAACAATCTGGGTGCAGAATTTCTTAATTATTACAAAAATCTGAACTCTCAGCGTAATACAGAATCTGCAGAAAACATTCAGCAAGTTCTTGCTATTCAACAAAGAAAAGTTGATTCCCTCACCAATGAACTAAAGATTGCCAGAATCAGCCAAGGTGCCCTGGATCCCGTTGAGCAGACTAAAAATGCCATGGAAACGGTAAAGGAACTTCAGATTGCCTTATCTACTGCTCAAAGTGATTATAATCTTCAAAGCCGTTTGTACGAAAGCTATACGGAGAGGGCCAATGTTATCACAGGCTTATTGGGAAATACAGGTGGGCAGGATCCACTAAGCCTATTCAAGAAAAGAGATGATCTAAGAGAACAGATCGCAAAATCAGGGACAGAAGATGCAGAGTTAACCAAACAGCTGAATGCTATTGAGGCGCAGATCCGATCACAATCGGGATCAACTACCAGCAGAACCCGATTACGGGATGAACTTACCGATGTAAGTGCTAAAGCCGGAGAAGCAAAAGCAAGGATGAATGCATCAAGTGCCACTATCACCCAGTTAAACAGACTGATCAGTTCCTCCAAAAGCCTGGGCGATGTAAGCCCGAAAACCCAAGTAGAGATCGATGCCATCGACCGGCAGCTTGAAATTGAAAATAATGCATTGAAAAATATCCGTGAAAAACTAAATCAGGCTGAAGGACTAATAAGAGACGATCCCACCGCAAACTTCAGGCAAACACTTGTAGGTGAGCCCGATATTAAGCCTGTACCGAAAAAGAAGATCCTCACAACCGGCCTGGCCGGGATCTCTGCGTTCGTGATTATCTCCCTGATCTTCATCATGATTGAAGTTTTTGATAATTCCATAAAAACTCCTTCTCAATTCTCAAAAGTGATCAAGCTAGATCTAAAGGGTGTCCTGAATAAGATCGATCTTAAAAGGAATCCAGTTAATGAGCTGATTCTGAATGAAGCTGATGAATCGAGAAATGATGAAAATATCCTGTTCAAGAATAATGTCAGAAAGCTTCGTCATGAAATTGACAAAACCGGCAAGCAGGTCTTTCTGATCACCAGTACTCAGGAAAATACAGGTAAAACACTGGTCACTCAATCTCTGGCATTCAGCTTTTTACTGAGCAACAAAAAAGTACTCCTGATTGATTTAAATTTTCAAAATAATATGATCACGAAGATTTTCAATTGTGATCATTTTGTCGAAGATATTTTTTCAGAGGCACCTTTAGAACCAGAATATCAGAAAACAATGATGGCTGCTTCTGCAGGCTATGATGATCAGTATTTGCTGGAAGACGTGGTACTTAAAACGGAAATCATTCCCTATAACTTTGAACCGAAATCCATTAGCACCTCCTATGATAATTTATTTGTCATTGGATGCCGGGGCGGTAATCATTCCCCTTCAGAGGTGATATCCATCCGTTCCATAAACAAGCTAGTGAATGCAGCCAAAAGAACATTCGATTACATACTAATAGAATCTTCTTCTCTTAACAACAGGTCTGACAGCTATGAACTGTTTCAATTCGCAGAGCGAGTGGTCACAGTTTTCAGTGCCAGCATGACCCCTACACAATCTGATTTCAAATCGATTGAATCCCTTAAGAGCCTGGAAGAAAAGAATTTTGGTGCGGTGATCAATCAGGTAGAATTCGACAACATAAACCTCTAATTAAATACCGTCCCTAGTACGTTGGAAAAGGTTAAAAATGATACGCGTCTCAGATGGATTGATTATGCCCGAGGCATAGCCATTATACTTGTTGTCTACCGACATGTTTTTGAAGGTTTGAAAAACACCCAGATCCTTAAGGTAAAGGGTGTTAGCATGGACCATTATTTATATCTGGAGCAGGCAAATATCTTTTTTTTTAGTTTTCGCATGCCGCTCTTTTTTATAGTTTCCGGTGTGTTCATAGCCGCCAGCCTCAAAAAGCGGGGGTTAGGCGCGCTGATGGAAAATAAAGCCAAAACCATCCTGTATCCTTATTTTATCTGGGGCATCATACAGATTTCCATTCAAATTCTATTTTCAGGATTTATCAATTCAAAAAAAACAGCAGCAGATTTTCTATATTTATTATACTCTCCCAGGGAGGTAGAACAATTCTGGTACCTGTATGCCTTATTTAATGTAAGTATTCTATATGCCTTTACGAAATCCCGAACAAAGATCACATCCACTCAACAGGTAGCTTTAGGCTTATGTTTTTTTCTTTTATCTACTTTATTTTCACAATGGGGAGTAGAGTTGTGGTTTATCAATGATATCCTTCATTATTATTTGTTCCTTGCATTAGGGGATTCCCTTGCACATTATATTTTAAAGGGAAAATTAAAGGCGTTTTTTTATTCCTGGCAGGCATTAGCGCTTCTTTTACTGCCATTTGCGTTTTCGCAATATTATTTCCTGATGACCAATATCGATCACAGAGCACAGTCACCTAAATACCTTTATGTAGAATATTATCAACCGTTTGCTTTTTTATTAGTTTCTCTTACCGGGTGTATGTTTATTATAACCGTTTCCTCACTACTGGATCGGTATGATGCGGTAAAATGGCTTCGCAAGCTTGGAAAACATTCACTCTATATTTACGTAATGCATGTGATTGTATTTGCGGCGGTCAGAGTTATACTGACACGGTTTTTAAAAGTTTATAATATCCCTTTACTTATGATCGCCTGTATTTCAGCAGGTGTTATTATTCCCGTACTACTTTACCAATTGGCCAGCAAAATTGGATTAAAATTTCTTTTTACACTTGAGACAGCTAACAAACCCGAACTCAAACAAAAAGCTCAAACGATCAGTAAGCCCCAACCAACATATGGAAACTAAGAAGGAAAAGAAAGGCGCTGACTGGATAAATATGGGTTTTTACGGTGGCCTACAAAGGGCTACAGTCGTTCTTTTTGGTATGTTGACTACCATGATACTTGCTCATAAAGCAATTGAACCAGCTGAAATGGGGGTGTGGTCATTGTTTTTAGTAATTGCTGCTTTCGTCGAAATTATGCGGCATGGGCTCGTAAAGAACTCTGTCATCAAATATTTAAACTCAAGCGGTACCGATGAGAAAGTAATGGTTTTATCTTCTGCACTGGTATTGAATACCTTTATCACTATTTTACTAGGAATCATCCTGTATGCAGGAGCTTCCGGTATTGTCCGATATACAAAAGCCCCAGCTCTTGAGAGCATGATCTATTGGTACGCCACGGCTCTTTTGTCGCTGATCCCTTTTTCGCATTTTGAATGGCTGATGCTTGCGAAATTGAATTTCAAGGCCCTTTTCTGGACTTATGTTGTCCGTCAAAGCGTAACATTGGTATTACTACTGTTCATGCTGGTATTTCACCTGGATGTTACTTTAAATGAGCTTGTAGTATTCTATGCTGCCGGTATTCTTGCCGGTGCTGTTGCCGCCTATTTCTGGAACCGTTCACTTGTTAGTTTCAAGTTTGTATTTTCAATTGAATGGATCAAGAAATTATGGAAGTTCGGACAATATGCTTTTGGCACAGGATTATGTAATCTCGTGTTCCGAAGTACTGACACCTTTATGGTATCAAACATTCTCTCTTCAACAGCAATTGTAGCTCAACAGGGAATCGCCTTGCGTGTATTCAATATGGCTGATATCCCTTCTCAATTGATAGGTGATATACTTTTTCCCAAGAGCGCCGGATTATCACCCGATAACAAGCAGCGTATCAAATATTATTATGAAAAGTCAGTTGGAGCAACCCTCGCCATAATCCTTCCTGCTATATTATTTGTTCTTATATTCCCTCAAATCCTGATCCTTATTCTGGCAGGTCCAAAATATCTGGCAGCAGTACCCTATCTAAGGCTCTTAATGCTGATCAGCTTATTTCTTTGCTTCCTAAAGCAGTTCGGTACCATAATAGATTCTACCGGCCGACCAAAATCCAATTTTTTGTTTACCAGCGTGCTGGCAATTGTAAATCTTGGATCCTGTTTTTTCTTTATCAAGCATTTTGGCTTATTGGGAGCGGCATATGGGTTACTGGCTACTCACGCTGTTGCATTTGTTGTGAGTCAGAGCTTATTGTACCGCCTTTTCCATATACAGTTTTTCAACAGTTTCAGATATGCATTCCAGTTCTATCCTGAAATCGGAAGAATGATTCAAACTAAAATATTCAGAAGGTGAACCACCCACTAATAACAGGAAAAGATTTTATTGTATTTGGATTGCAACCCTGGGATTTCGAAATGGGAAGCAACTGCAAGAATATTGCTCTGGAGCTAGCAAAGCATAACAGAGTTCTTTACGTTAACAGACCTATTGAACGTTCCAGCTTATATAAATTCAGAAAGGACCCAAAGATCCAGAACCGGCTGAATAGCCTTAAGAAAGGAGTAGATGTATTGAAGATGGAAGAGGATAACATCTGGGTGTTCAACCCAAGAGTTGTTCTCGAATCCATCAACTGGTTGCCACCTGGTAGAATCTATCATTCCATAAGCAGATCGAATGCCAGAAAGTTCTCCTCTCAGATCAAGTGGGCTACAGAGAGGCTTCAAATGAGTGATCCCATCTTATTTGTCGATAATGACTTTTTGAAAGGCCTGTATTTAAATGATTATCTGAAGTCCAGGCTATACGTCTATTATATCAGGGATTTCTTATTGTCGCAACAATACTTTATCAAGCACGGGACCGAGATGGAACCTGAATTGATCCGTAAAGCCGATATTGTAGTTACTAATTCTTCTTATCTGGCTGAGTATGCCAGTAAGTATAATTCCAGAAGTTTTGATATTGGACAAGGTTGTGAGCTGGAAGCCTATATCAAAGGAGGACATCGTTTACCAGAAGATATGAAATCCATAAGCAAACCTATAGTCGGGTATTGTGGTGCCTTGTTAGAAACCAGACTGGATCTCACCTTGCTAGAAATTATTGCCCAAAAAAGAAAGGACTGGAATATAGTACTGGTTGGA
>DATAHC010000306.1:0-5861 GCA_036263415.1 Flavisolibacter sp. | reverse complement strand
CGTTTTCTTACCGGCAAAAGGTCCGGCAGAGCGATCCCTCGGCCAGGTGGTAAGATAGGTACCCCAGTCGTGGAAAGGAACGCCGTCACGGCCAATGGTCCAGTCCAGGCGCGTATCCACATTACCGCTGTATTGCGTGTAACCTGGCATGCTGAATGGATCGAACAATTCTGTATTCTGTGGGTTGGCCAGTGGCAGACCGGCAGCATCGGTTTTGAACCAGTTGGTGAAATAATAAGTAGGCGTAAAGAACCCGGCACCACCACCACCGGTAGCGGAAGGGGTGTTCAGCAGGTCGCCCCAGTTACCGTTACGGGCACTGGCATTGTCCAGTGAAGAAGCCTGGAAGGCCAGTACAGATTCCTTGTTATTGTCAAAATCAAGGTTGAAATTATCGTCGTAGTTTGCCAGCAGGTCATACTTCACACCTAATGGATTCTTGCCATTGTTAACGACATCGGTCAATACCGTTTTGGCAGTGGCGAAATCTTTGGTGAACATCAGGATCTTTCCATAGATCGCACCGGCTACCCATTTATTGATGCGGCCTACGGCATCCATGTTTTCAGGAAGGTTCTCGTAAGCGTATTTGGCATCTTCTACAATCTTCGGGAAGATGTCAACATCATTGGCAACGCCTTCAATGGCTCCGCTGGACAGGTCGGCATCGATCTTCTCATCCAGGTAAGGAACCTTACCAAAGGTGATCCGGGCCTGGAAATGATACCAGGCTCTCAAAGCGCGGGCCTGGCCAACAATGGACTTTCTGCCGGCATCCGATACCACGGCGGCTTTGTTCAGTACTTCTATAACCGTATTGGTTCTTTTTACGCCTTCGTATAAAGACCTCCAGCGGTCGTTCAGGGCACCGTTTACCCCTGTAGCCTCATGGCGTTGTACCGGGTTCATATTCGGTCCCTGGTCATTGGGGTCAGAGCCTTTGTTGGCTTCGCCGCCTCCAATACTTCCGTACAGGAAGTTGGAAGCGCCGGATCCCCACTCGCCACCAAGGTTCAGGCCACCGTCATGTCCGTCGAGCATGGCGTAAGCGGCCAGCAGCAGTTTGTTCGCACCCTTCTCGCTGGCCAGGGTCGGTTCGTCCAACACACCCTGGGGCGATACATCCAGGAAGCTTCTTTTACAGGCGTAGAAGGCTATCAAAGCCATTGGCACCAGTAAAATTTTCAGTCGTTTATTGTTCATATACAAGATGTTTAGAGATTATGCTTTGCGATACGTTTAAAAGTTAATGTTAGCACCTACGGTAAACTGGCGTACGGTTGGGTACGCTCCGATATCGATGCTGGCGGCGCGGTCGTCACCACTGATGATATCGGGATCCAGTCCGGTATACTTGGTAATGGTGAACAGGTTCGTGGCCTGTACATAGATGCGGGCTCTGGAGATCCGTACTTTATTAGTCAGGGAAGCAGGCAGGGTGTAACCGATCTGCAGGTTGCGCATCCGGAAATAAGAGGCATTCTCAACATAGTAGGAGTTCACAACACCGGAAGAGCTGGTTCCGGCAGTGGTTTCCTGGATCGGAGTGGTAGCATTCGGACGGCTGCCATCAGGTAACCAGCTTTCATACAAAGCTCTTTTGCTTCTTCCACCTGGGAAGCCGCTGGAGAAATCAGTCCACCAACGGGTCAGGTTGAAGGCGTCTTTGCCCTGAACGCCATAAAAGAAGGCAGTTACATCAAATCCTTTGGCTTCCACACCCAGGTTGATGCCATAGGTGAAATCAGGATTGGGATTGCCGATGATGGTTCTGTCGTCCGCATCGATCTTTTTATCGCCGTTGATATCGGCATACTTGAAGCGGCCTGGAGCGGCTCCGTCCTGTGTAGGAGAAGAGCTGACATCGGCAGCGGACTGGAACAGGCCTACTACTTTATAGCCGTAAAAGGTATTGAGCGGGCTGCCCAGGAAATTACGGGTAATGTTGCCGCCGATACGGTTGGCTTCATTGGCCATACTGTTGAAGTCAAAGTATTTCTGACCGTCTTCCGTGATACCGGTTATTTTGTTGCTGTAGGTAGTAAAGGTGAGCGTGGTATTCAACCGTACGTCTTTGGAAATATTGGCGCGGTTGGTAACCATCACATCGATACCATGGTTTTCCATGCTGCCTACGTTCTCAAATGGAACCGTAGCGGATCCATAGATGCCGGCGCGTGTGGGGTTGTACAGCAGGTCTTCTGTTTTTCTTTTATAAAAGTCGAATACGATGTCGGTTGATTTGAAGATCGTCGCATCGAAACCGATGTTTGAGGTAGTATTCTTCTCCCATGTGCCGATCGGGTTGGCATTGAAGTTCAGGAAAAAACCTTCCTGGGGAGCATTTTGGGTGCCGCCTATATCGTACCAGGAGCTCTGACGATTACTGGAGAAGGTGGTAAAGGCATTGCCTGCACTAACGGCGGCTTCATTACCCATTTTACCCCAGCTGCCCCTGATCTTCAATTCGGTCAGCCAGCTCATGTCTTTCATAAAGCTTTCGTCTGAGATGCGGTAGCCTAAAGAGAAGGCAGGGAAGGTACCCCATCTGTAATCAGGCAGGAACTTGGAAGATCCGTCTCTTCTCACCAGGGCGGATAACAGGTATTTGCCCTTGAAGGAATAATCTGCCTTGGCAAAATAGGAAACGGTGGTTACGGGAGCGAAAGAAGAGCTTCCACCCAGGTTTTGTGTAGTACCGTTGCCAAGATTGATAAAGGGAAGATAATTATAGGTAAAGAGGGTAGTGGCAGCGCCGATGATCTGGCGGCCATCACCTTTCTGGGCTTCTTCACCGGCCAGTACGGTAATGTTATGATCCCCGAATGTATTCTTGTAGGTCAGCTGGTTCGTCCAGATCCAGTTGTTGTTCCGTACAAAACGCTCATTATAAGTCGTATTGGCGTTGTTCTCTACATGCTCATATTCGATGAAGGGATACTCATACCGGTTGTTCACGTTCACAATACCGCCAAAGCTGGTACGTGCTGTAAAATGACGCAGGAAGTCTACTTCTGCATACACGTTACCGAGGAAATTGACATTGTTATTACGGTTATTGCGGTTGCGGTATAACTGTGCTACCGGGTTCTTGGCATTACCCCAGGTACCGTACCCCCAGCCACCGGCCGTACCGGCAAAATCGCCGGGGCGGATCGTGTAAACGGGAATGATGGACATGGGACGGAAGGTCTGGGCAATGATGCTGGCCTCCTGGTTATTGTTCTGGTCACCGTCGGTTCCGTTGCGGGGAACGTTTGCTTCGGAAGAATACACCTGCAGGTTTTCTCCGATTCGGATATTCTTCAGGATGGTGAACTCACTGTTCATACGGGCCGTATACCTTTTATAGAATTGATAATTGGTAATGGCCTGCTGGTTGAAATAGTTCAGGCTTAACAGGATCCGGCTGTTCTCGCCACCGCCGCTGACGGTCAGGTTATGACTCTGGATCGGCGCATTGCGGGTCACCTCGTTATACCAGTTGGTACCGCCCTTGCTGGTAGGTACAATGATATAAGGACTGTAACTCGGATCGCCCAGCAGGTTGTAATCCAGATTGTATTTGCTGGGATCTACTCCGGGGTTGCCGGCCATGATCGGAACGCCGTTATTGGCGGCTCCGGAATAAAAGATATAATCGGGCAGTACGGGTGTGCTGCCATTGCCGAAAACGGAACCGGTAGTGGCAAGTCCGCTGTTCTTCCGGGCCAGGAAGAACAACTCGGCTTCTTCCTGTGCATTCAGCAGGTCAAACCCGTCTCCGGGGTTCTGGGAACCATAATACATATCATACGATACACCGACATTACCGCGTTTTCCTTTTTTGGTGGTGATTACGATAACGCCATTGGAGCCCCGTACACCATATATAGAGGCGGAAGCCGCATCTTTCAGTACCTGGAAGCTTTCAATATCGTTTGGATTCAGTCCGTTGATATTGCCGGCCTGAACACCATCGATCACGTAGAGGGGATTGTTATTGTTAAAAGAACCTAAACCGCGGATGCGAACATTCGCACCGGCTCCGGGAACACCGTTCTGGATTACCGTAACCCCGGATGCACGTCCCTGTAACTGGGATGTGGCATCGGCTGCAGGTACAGATTTCAGGTCGCTCACATTTACGGAGGTAACCGCACCGGTTACATCTCTGCGGCGCTGGCTGGTATATCCTACCACAACCACTTCATTCATGGCTGACTGGCTGCCTGCCAGGGAAACGGCCACATCCTGTTGGCCGCTAATGGACACATCCTTGGTGTCAAAACCCACATAGCTGATGGTAAGGGTGGTGGCATTGGCAGGAACGCTGATGGTAAACCGACCCTGGGCATCGGTACTGGTACCGATCGTGGTTCCCCGAACCACAACGGACGCCCCCGAAACAGGTTGGTTATTAGCATCCGTTACCCTTCCGGTTACGGATCGTTGCTGAGCCGCTGCCATTGATACGATCAGGACAAGGCAGGTAAGCAACCAGGTCCCCTTAGCAGTTAGTTTACGAAGCATAGTCAAACATTTAATAGTGTTAGTTAATTACGCGCAATAAACTTAGCCAATACCCCCAAGGAATAATGAGTGTTTTTTAGCATATATCCATATGATTTTAACCTGATGCCCCTGTTGGCTGAAATCCAGTCTCAGTGTGTGTTTCATACACATTAGGCGGGAAATAAAATAATATTCCGAATGGATAAAATAGTATTACGAATAGTGAAGAATACCGGATAATTTTAATATAGTTAGCAGCGCAGCTAGCGCAAAACAGATGCTCATCAAATCGCTCTCAATTTCGTTTCTCATAGCAGTCGTTAAACTACTGGTTCATTACAATTCTTTGTAGGTGAACCAGTTTTTTTTAGCCCCTCACTCATTTATGATTCACTATTGACTACTGACTATTGACTATTCACTATTAAAGGAAATATAAATTGTTCACCACCTTCCCTTATTTATACTCTTTTGTATAAATAGCAGTAATTTTGCGGCATGAAAACAGAACTAGTTCAGCCTGAAAAGGAGATTTTGGACGAGCGGACCACCATTGAAAGGGCTGTTTTAAGCGATTACAAATACGGATTTGTCACGGATATTGAAGCGGATGAGGCCCCCAAAGGCCTGAATGAAGACATTGTCCGTTTCATTTCTGCCAAGAAGAACGAACCGGAATGGATGCTGGAATGGCGGCTGAAAGCCTATCGCCACTGGCTGAAAATGGAAGAGCCGGATTGGGCCAATATCAAATACGAGCCCATCGATTACCAGGATATTATCTATTATTCGGCGCCCAAGCAGAAAATAAACCCCGAAAGCCTGGATCAGATCGATCCGGAGCTGAGAAGGACCTTTGAAAAGCTGGGTATTTCATTGGACGAGCAAAAGCGCCTCACGGGGGTTGCTGTTGATGCGGTCATTGACAGCGTATCCATTGGTACCACCTTCAAGGATCAGCTGGCTGAGCTGGGCATTATCTTCTGTTCCATGAGTGAAGCGATCCAGGAGCATCCGGAGCTCATCAAATTGCACCTGGGTTCGGTGATCCCGATCACCGATAATTACTTCGCTGCGCTGAACGCTGCGGTATTCAGTGATGGCTCTTTCTGTTACATTCCGAAAGGGGTACGCTGCCCGATGGAGCTGTCTACCTATTTCCGCATCAATGCGGGCAATACCGGCCAGTTCGAAAGAACCCTGATCGTTGCGGAAGAAGGAAGCTATGTAAGCTACCTCGAAGGTTGCACGGCACCGATGCGCGATGAGAATCAGCTGCATGCGGCTGTGGTGGAACTGGTGGCCATGGAGCGTGCTGAGATCAAATATTCCACCGTGCAGAACTGGTATCCGGGTGATAAGGAAGG
>DATAHC010000305.1:0-14081 GCA_036263415.1 Flavisolibacter sp. | reverse complement strand
ATGGTCCGCATCAGGCCCTGGCACCAGATGACGACCGTATCAAGCCGCTCTGTGACCTTTTGCATTTTGTATGGGACCGTTATCACCGGCCTATGATCATTGCCGAGACCAGTGGAATGAAGGAAGGCCGTGAAGACTGGCTGCGCGATGTAATGGATGAATCACTGGCGGCTGTAGACGCCGGCATTGACCTCCATGGTATCTGTCTGTTCCCGGCCGTGGATATGCCTGACTGGCATACCGGGGAGTGGCTGAACAATGCCCTGTATGATCTGAAAGAGGAAGATGGAATCCTGAAAAGAGTTGCCTGCGAGCCCTACATTGCTGAATTGAGGCGCTGGCAAAAAGAATTGAATCGTGTTACAGAACTGGACGATGATCCCCTGAGCGATCCGGTAGAACTGCAGGATGTGATTGATGCCGCCAGGCGGTTGAAGAAGGTACCGGATAAGAACTGGAGCTGAGGACTGGTGAAAATTAGAAAGGAGCGCCTGGCGCCCCTTTCTAATGTGTGTCTAAACAATCCGTATTTATTGTACCAGAATTTTTAAAGATTGATGGCGGAGACCGTTGGTTACGGAGAGAATATAATTTCCCTTCGTCAGTCCGGAAGGCAACTGGATACCGGTTACCTGCCCATTCAACAGGCTCAATTTTCCTTTGGACACAACCTGTCCGGAAGTGCCTTGAAGACTATAATCGAAACTACCTGTCCACTCCCCGGATGAAACCAGCTGAATGGCATCATGAACCGGATTGGCAATCAGGGTCAGCTCCCCTTTCGTTTCATTGGTTGCTATTCTAATAGTTCCGGACAGCTTCTGTTTACCATCATGGTCAACAGACCTTAACCGGTAGAAGGTTTGACCCTTGCAGGGAGCCGGGTCTTTTTCTTCATATAGCTCATCCAAACCGGAATTACGAGCCGGCTTCCAGGCAAAAGGAAGGAAGCTGATGCCATCGGCACTTTTCTCCAGCTGAAATTGCTTTACATTCTGTTCATTGGCTGTTTTCCAGTTCAGCCGGTTATAGCCGCTTTCCTGCTTGCCGGAAAACTGCAACAGCGTCAGGGGTAATGGGAAGGAGGTGCTGCCAAAGGCAACCAGGTTAAAACTGCCCATAGTACCGGAAGCGACAGTTCCGGAAGTGGCTGCGCTGCCGGTAGCGGTGCCGCCCTGAGACACCCATTGCGATCCGTTCCACAACGCTACCTTGATCTCGGTAAGACCCCAGTTCGGGAAGGGCACTTTAGCGGTGTTCCAGTTCAGCGTAAGGATACCGGAACTACCGGAAACCCGAATCACTGGCCAGTACTCCTGGATATCCATATTGACCAGTGGCGGTTGTATCTGGGTCGCATTCGGTGTTGAAGTCAGATAGGAAGCGGTGAAGGTGCTGCTCAGGGTAAGTCCGGACAGCGCAATAGATCGCTCATAGGTGGCACTGCCAACCGGGAAAACGAAATCCGTATTTCCGATCTTTTTAACGGTACCGGTCACGTGCCGAGTATCGTTATCTCCTGTATAAGAGGAGCCGGCTTCATATACCAGAAAATTACCCGTACCGGTTTGGATCAGCCCATTGGCAAAGGTGTGGGTTCCGGATACAGAAAGGTCCGTATTCAACGTAATGCCTGCTGTATTGTCTGTATTGAAATTATAAACTTTGAACGCCTGTGTTCCAGTGACAGTCTGTGCGGCTGCACCATTAAAGTAAACGGTACCCGTTCCGGCACTCATGCCGCTTTGTGCATTACTGATTCCTTTACTGAAATATAAGCTGCCGTTATTGACCAGGCTGGCGGTGGAAGCATTGGTAAAGTCGCCGATGATGGCCAGCTTACCGCCGCTGAATACCTGCAGGTTGCCATTGTTCTGAACACTCAGCTGAGCATGCAGGGATGTTCCGAGCCATAAAAGTAAAAACGATCCTATTACATGTTTCATAGGTCTTTGATTTGAGTATGGGTAGACCTTATTTAATCGTTAATGTCATGTTCTGGGCGGTAACACCCACGTTGGCTTCATTATTTTCGGCATAAACCTCAATATAATCACCGGGAGCCAGGGTTACCGTACAGATGATGGAAACGATCTGGATATCCCCGGAAGAAGAATACACCTTAGTCTTCTGCTTGGATCCCGGTATCTGCACACCATTCTTATAGATGTAAAAAGAATAGGCATAGGTGCCGCTGACACCGTTAACCGACATGGCTGCATTCACCATGAAGGTTCGTGTCTTGCTTCCATCATAAGTCAGCATATTATTCGAAGGAGAAGTGAATCGTACCAGTTCGGTCGCAGTGGTGGTACCGGCTACTTTCTTAGGGCTGTTGGTGGCCGTAATGGAAGTGAGCGCCGTGGCAGAAACGTATAGGCTTCCCGTGGCGGAGGCATCCTTTTCGGTATTGATACCGGCGGCTTCCACTTCCCACAATTTACTGAACGTACCGTTTACACGCGTACCGTTACCCAGGAAGGCGGTGTTTTTCAGGTTACCCGCATCCGTTATGCTGGTGATCCCGGTAATATCGAAAGCGGTAGCGCTATTGGCAGAAAGTGGTTGGCTGAACCCACCCAGTTTCTCAATCAGGCTGAAGGTGCCGATCAGTTTCTCAAAGGTTCCGGCATTACTGGAAAACCAGGCCGTATTATCGAGCAGTAAAGTAGTGATGTTCTGAAAGGTGACACCATTGGTATTACCGGCGTAATTGATTACACTGAAGAAACAGATATTACCGCCCTTCACAAGTCCTACGTCTTTTGAACCGATCACATTGGCATCCCTGAGCAAAAGATTCTCGGTGGAAGCCATGTCCAGGTTGAATAGCTTGGACCCGGTGGTCGGTGCCATCAGTGTAAGGGTTTTGATGGTGCCCCCTTTTGTTCCGGTGAAGAGTTCTCCGCTGCCCGGCGTGTAGATCAGTTTATCGTTGGTGGCATCCATGCCTACCAGGTAGCAACCATTCAGGTTGATCTTGCTGGTGAGGGAGATGGATCCGTTTACTTCATAGGTAGTGCCTGCTGCCAGCGTAATGATTCCTCCAACAGGAGCCGGGAAGTCGGAAGCCGACTTGACCAACACATAATTACTGCGGGTATTGGCAGCCGATTGAACAGCCAGCCATTTGGCACCGCTCCAGAAATAAAATCCATCTGTCAGCGTACCACCACTGCTGTAAACGATCATACCGGCGGTTACCGGGGCTGTTAAGGGAGCTGCACTATTCAGATCATTCAGGGCTACACGGGGAGCCAGAAAGCCCTTATTGGTACTTTCCAGTTCGAGTAAGGAATTGGAATTAATGGTGGTGGGATTGTCTCCGATCTTTACTTGCGCCTGCATACGCAGGGCAAAGAAGGTCAGAAGCAGAAAGAGGCCGCTTTTCATAGGATTTTGATTTGACAACAAGGTATAAGAACTACGAAGTAAATCTCCTATTAGTAATCTGTTTAATTTGATGACTAAGTAATAATATTAGCAGACTTAGCTACGAACAGTAAACAAGAATAAGGGTAAACCAAAAAGAAGATAGTGAAGTATCGAAATCTCCATACAAAAAGGCATCATAAAAGAGATTTCCCTTAGGTCATGGTCTTGGTATCTTTGCATGCTTCTATAATATCATACAATAATGTACAATGGCTAACTATAAAACAGGATGGGCAGGATTGGGAACCATGGGAAACCCGATGGCAGCAAGGCTGGTGGCAGCAGGGTACGAACTAATCGTATATAACCGCACCCGTGAAAAAGAACAAGCCTTACGGGAAGCGGGCGCCCTCTCGGCTGATTCACCCGCTGACCTGGCTGCGGCTTGTGATACCGTTGTAATTATGGTATCGGACGACCCTGCCTGCCAGGAGCTGTTTCTGGGCGACCAGGGATTATTGACCGCGTCCGGCTCCGGAACCCGGTTTATCAATATGAGTACGATCTCACCCGACCTTTCCAGGGATTTATATCATCGTTGTAAGGAAATGGGTTGCTTTTACCTGGATGCCCCTGTGTCCGGTAGTGTAAAACAGGCTACCGAAGGGCAACTGGTGATCATGACCGGTGGAGACGAAGCCGTTCTGGAAAAGGTAAGGCCTTTACTGGATCATTTAGGTAAGCTGGTGTTATATGTAGGCGCTGCAGGGAACGGGAACGCAGCCAAACTGGCGGTGAATACGCTGCTGGCTATTTACACGCAGGGTCTTGCCGAGGCGATTACACTGGCAAAATCCAATGGCATCCGGCCGGAAGATTTTATGACGCTCATTAATAATGGCGCTTTAAGTAATGTTTATACTAAAATCAAGGGTGATGCCATTTTGCAGGATCAGTATAAAGCTGCCTTTGCGTTACGGCATATGGTGAAAGACCTGGGCCTCGCACAACAGATCGGTCTTGACACACCATTAGGTACTGCAACGGCTGCTACTTTCAGTGAGGCGGCAGGGCGGTGGAGCGATGACGACCTCATTGCCGTATATAAACATATTGAAACATTGCGCAAATAGGATTACAGAACGCTTTCGGCTACAAGCCCTGCTTACTGTTTTTCCCAGGTGATCCGGAATGTTTCTTCCTGTGTCCCTCTTGAATAAGAAACCAGGTTCCCGTTGCCATCCACCTTCTGATCCGTATAGACCGCACCGAGTTGTTCGGGATAAGAAGCATTGGTGATCAGGGCAGACTTTCTTAAATGTTTTGCATTGAAATCCGGAAGCAGTCCGAATTGCTGAAGGATCGTAAAAGGAGGTTCGATAAAAGGCCTTACCTCGTCGTAATAAGCATTTTTTACGGGCTTGTCGTACTGATAGGTATAAGTGGCGCTGCCTACATGATAGGCACTCACATCTTTCCAGGAGAGCAGGTTTCCATACTGATCATAGGTGAACCGGAAATCAAGGATCCGGTTTCCATGCGTCCAGGTATTGGTCCAGTTAACGATCCGGCTCAGCTGTCCCTTTTCATTATAATAGTACTGCATCTTTGAATAATAGGCGTTGAGCTTTCCGGCCCGCGAATAATCAATCCGTCCGTTGATTACGGAAGCAAAGACAATGGTATCATTTACCGGTATCACATTTCCGATACCATAAGCGCTCGCATTCAGATGAGCATCGAGGTACTTGTTGGAAATGAAAACGATCTTGTCGGAATTATAATTGATCCGGGCATCCCAGAAACCATAAATGAACGGTGAGCCTTCGCAATTGGCGTTGGATTGTATGGAGGTGGGCAGCGCAACAGGACCGGAAGCCCTATAGCACATGATATCATTAGTACTGCCTGGAAGTTCCGGGTAATCGTAATGCTGGGTGACTGCGGTTAAACGATATTTTCCACTAATCATTCCGGCAGGTTTTGCAGCAATAGCTGCTGGATCGGATGCGTCGCCCGGAAGATCAGCTACGTTTTTTTTGCAGGAAAGAACAGAGAGGCAGGTAAAGGCAATCGCCCATAGATTCCATTTCATAAGCTGTTTTTTTCAATTACAGGTTCCAGGTAAGTAGGTATCAGTCTGTCGCAGGAAATGGAAAGAAGATCAATTTACTGGGTTTACTGCAAATGAAAAAATAATTATATATGAAACAGGCAAATTATGAATCGAATAGTAGAATCAGGCCATATGAGACGCAACCATCCTTTTCAGGATCTCCTGCATCTCCTGGAGCTTACCGTAATTAACGGAATAAAAAATATTCTTCCCTACCCTTTCGGTATTCAGTAAGCTGATCCGACGGAGTATCGCCAGATGGGCAGAGGCGACTGACTGCTCAATTCTGAGCCGCACATAAATGTCTGTTACCTTGATCAGCTTATTATCGTGAACCAGGTGCATGATCTCCTGACGTAAGGGATGGTTCAGGGCTCTTATAGCCTGCGCACCCTTCTTGATCAGAAGTGTGTCCAGTTGGAGTTCCGGTTTATTTTCATTCATAAGGGGTACGTTTTATTAGTTATGACTGGGTACATGTTTAAAATAGATGACAGGGGGCAACTGAACAAAACAGAAGTATAATACCTTATTCATCCAGATCTCCGATTCCAGTGAGTGGCCATTTAAACGGGAAAGATGATAATAGCCTCCGGATTGATCCCCGCTGGTTCCTTCCAACTTCAGTTGCTCTGCCCCTTCAAAATCCCGGATGTCCCATTGAAACGTTAGGGTAGATCGGCCTGCAGCAGACTGATCCAGCAGCTCGTGTAGTTCTCCTATCTGAAGAAGGTCTTCCGCATCTCCGTTTTCGAGATATTCAGGTAGGTCGAGATACCATTGGTGCCCTATTTTATAAAAGGTAGCCGTGTACATGGGGTCAGGATTATTACGCAAACGTAATGCGTAATTTCCGCAGATACAATAGTAAAAGTACTCGACTGACGAACTTATACGTGGCGGATTTCAATTATTAAAAACCTTTATAAAGTATAGTAAGGAGCGCAGAATGTTCACTCATCCGTTAAAGAATGGCCCTTCTCTTGTTAGATGAATGATAAAAAGATATGGTACAGGGCATTCCGAAAAACAAGCATGGGTGGATCGATTATAGTTATGTACCCGTAACCTTACTGGCTCCTACGGTAATTGGTTTCAGGGACGAGAAGTGGGCGGCTAACCTTTGCTATCTGTCTGCTTTCGCTTCACTGGGCTATAGTTTGCTGACGGATGCCCGATGGGGAGCCTTCAAGCTGATCCCTTACCGTTCGCATGCCTTGCTGGACCTGGGTATTGGAGTGGCTACCATCGCCACGATAGCGGTCCATCCTGTGGAGCATAAGAAAGCGAAGGCTACCCTGCTGGTGATGGGACTTACCGGTGTGGTGGTCGGCATTCTTTCCTGGATCGGCTTTAAAAGAAGCTGACATATGCTGCCTTGAATCAGCTATGTAACTTAGCCGGATGATAACAGCACAACAGATCAACTGGGGAATCATTGGGTGTGGCAATGTAACCGAAGTAAAGAGCGGTCCGGCCTTTAACAAGGTCCCTCATTCCCGGCTGGTGGCCGTCATGCGTCGGGATGGGGAAAAAGCTAGGGACTATGCCCGGCGGCATGGCGTTCCCAGATGGTATGATGATGCCGACCAGCTGATCGCCGACCCGGAGGTGAATGCAGTATATATTGCCACGCCTCCCTCCTCTCATGAAGACTATACGGTTCGGGCACTAAGGGCCGGCAAACAGGTGTATGTGGAAAAACCAATGGCTGCAGATGCAGCGGCAGCCATGAGAATGCAGGAAGCAGCACGATCCGGCGGACAAAAACTTTGTGTGGCCCACTACCGCAGATGGCAGCCTTTATTTCTAAAGATCCTGTTCCTGCTCAAGGAAAAGGCAATCGGAAAGGTTCAATTGGTGAACCTGCAATGCCTTCAACCCTATCAGACCCCACTGATCGCCAAAACGGCCGTCAACTGGAGGTTGGATCCTTCGGTATCCGGCGGCGGCCTGTTTCATGACCTGGCACCCCACCAGCTGGACCTGATGCTGTATTTTTTTGGAACTGCCGTATATGCCAAAGGAACCTCGCTCAATACGGCAGGACTTTACCAGGCACCTGACACTACAGCTGGTACGCTTCTTTTTGAAAATGGAATTCTTTTCAATGGCATCTGGCATTTTGCCGTTCCGGAAAAAAGAGATCGATGTGAGATCATCGGAACGGAAGGAACCATACGATTCAGCTTCTTCGATCACAAGCCTGTTGAAGTGATTACGGAAACAGGAACTACGACCTATGAATTTGAAAAACTGGAACACGTGCAGCAACCCATGATCGAAAGGGTCGTCCGTTACTTCAGGAACGAATGCGAGAATCCCTGTCCGGCGGAAGACGGCGTTCAGGTAATGAAATGGATCGATGCGTTCGCAGGTTCTCCGTTGTGATTAAGGTACCAGCCAGGCCAGCTTGATCACTTCCGGCGGACGCATGCGCTCTGCAATTTTTATATAGCGGTCAGCCAGTGTGCTAAGATAGTCCTGGGCACGCGAGGCATATTCATTCAGTCCGGTCAGGGTCTCCACTTTCCACAACTCGATCAGGTGCCGAATAATGGCTGCATAATCGAAGGTGGTATAGATGCCCATTTTCTGGGTGATCGCCGAGAACTGCGTGAACAGATTATTAACAGGAGCCTTTTCCATCATGATAGCCGGCATGGCGATCTGCTTCTTCATCATTTTCTCGAAAGCCAGCAAGGCGCCGTTCGGATCGATCTCAAAGATCTTCTTCATGAAGGACTTGTAGGCCTTTTCATGCCGGGCTTCATCACCCGCAATGGTTTTACAAATGCGGGACAATACGCCATCACCGCTTTTATCGGCCAGCTTTCCGGTATTTACGTGCGATATTTTTGTGGCGCGTTCCTGAAAGGATGTATAGATCATAGCCTGGTAAGGATCGCCTTCGGTTCTGGGATCGAAACCATTTCCGATCAGGTTATGAATAGTGATCTCTACCTGCCGCATATCGGCACGACCCGATAGATACAGGTATTTATTCAACAGGTCGCCATGCCGGTTCTCTTCCGCTGTCCAGGCTCTTGACCAGCGCACCCATCCTTTATCGGAAGCGATGTTGCCCTCTTCATTCACACCTTCGATCAGATTGAAAAAGGTTTGATAAGTTGGTAACGCCTCTTCGGTAATCATATTGCCGATGAGCGAAGTGATCACTTCACCCGGCAGACCGGAGGCCCGCTCCCTCAATTGCTCTATATTCTGAAGGGCTGTAACGGAAGCCATATCCGGTAAGAAATCGGAAGGCTGCCAGGCCGTTTCTGCTTTTACCAGGTAGGTTTCTACAGCCTCTGCAGCAATATCCTGCATCCCTGAAATCACTTCTTTGTTCTTTTCCAGCTCATTCCTGCCGGGCGTATAATGTAACATGTCGTTCGCGAGGATTGTTCTTTCGGCATCGAGCCACAATTCAACGGCAAACATAGCTCAATAATAGTGCCCGTTGCGGGGAACACCGTCGTATTATGATTTCCTTGTGCGGAAGGCTCTTATTCGCTGCGCAATGTTTTAACCGGATTGGTCAGTGCTACCTTCACCGATTGAATGCTGATGGTTAAGAAAGCGATCAGCAAGGCGATACAGCAAGCAGTAAGAATGATCCATATGGAAAACGGTGCCCTGTATGCGAAACTTTGCAGCCAGTTGTGCATAAAGTACCAGGCAATGGGAGCTGCAACAAAAAAGGAAAGGAACACCAGCTTCAGGAAATCTTTTGACAACAGTCCCACGATACCCGCGGACGAAGCGCCGAGTACCTTACGGATGCCGATCTCCCTGGTACGCTGCTCAATGCTGAAGGTAGTGAGGCCAAACAATCCCAGGCAGGAAATACAGATGGCTATGATGGTGAAGTAACGGATAATGGCAGCCAGGCGATCCTCAGCCGCATAGTTCTTCTGAAAATCCTGGTCCAGAAAACTGAACTCGAAAGGCTCATTCGGATTCAGGCGGGTCCACAGGGCTGTGATGGTAGCCAGTGCCTGTTTGGTGGTACCGGCCTTGAGGTGCGCGATCACATAGTCGAATGAAGGCCTGCGGTTGAGCAGGAAACCATATGATTCGATCTTATTGTGCAGGTCCTGGAAATGGAAATCCTGCACGACGCCGATGATCTGGCGGGGAATCACTTCATTGCCCCATTGTGAGATAATATTTTTACCCAGTGCTTCTGAAGCCGAGGCGAAGCCGAATTCTTTTACGGCCTGCTCATTCAGGATCATGCGGTCGGCCGTATCGGACGGAAAGTCCGGAGAGAACAGGCGGCCTGCCACCAGTTTGATCCCCAGCGTTTGAAGGTAACTGTTGTCTACCTGGTTTATGAATACATCTTTATTCTGGTCGGGTGTATTACCCTGCTTATACAGCAGCCAATCCATCGAATTCCGTATACCCGGATAGTAGATCGAGGCGCCGGTATTGATCACAAAGGGCTGGTTAGCAAGTTCCGCTTTAAAGGCCGTATAGATGGACTTCGCATTGGTGGTACGTAAAGGAATGATCAGTTGCTGGTCTTTGGAAAAACCCAGTTCCTTATTACGCAGGTACCGCATCTGATCGTTGATCGTAACCGATCCTACGATCAGTGCCACGGAAATCACGAATTGAAAGACCACCAGCACCTTACGGAAATTGATAGCAGCCAGGGAATTCGAGAACCGGCCTTTCAGCACTTTCACCGGTTTGAAGGCGGACAGGTAGAATGCAGGATACAGCCCGGCGATCAATCCGGCCAGCAAGGTCACCACCAGGAATAATACCAGCAGCCATCCGTATTGCGCTGAACCGAAAGTGAGCTGACGATCTGAAACCCTCTCAAACAAAGGCCGAAGCAGCCAGGTGAAGAAAATTGCGAACAGGAAGGATACGAAGGACAAGAGGATCGCTTCCCAGAGGAACTGGCGGATGAGACTTTTTTTCTCAGCTCCCAAAACTTTTCGGACTCCGATTTCCACCGCTCTTTTGGAGGAGCGGGCGGTAGAAAGATTCATGAAATTGACACAGGCAATTAACAAGGTCACGATGGCAATGGACATCAGGATATACAGGTAGCTAAGACTGCCGCCGGGGGTTACATTACCATCCGTAGCATGCAGGTGAATATCTTTAACAGCAGTAAGGTATTGCTTACGGTTGCGTCCCGAGGCTCTGAGATCATCGCCTGCGTGCTTGTTGATGAATCCTTCAAATTTAGCCTGCAACTGCTCCGGCGCTGCACCGGGCTTCAGCAGCAGGTAGGAATAGAACATGTTGTTGTTCACCATATCCGTTATGCTGCTAACCCAGGGCCCCATTTCACCGCTTTTCATGGACATAAAAAAGCGAGCGTCGATGTGCGAGGGATGAATGGAAGGACGAAATACACCGGATACCTTGAAATCATATTCGCCGTTGGTATTGCTGTTGATATGTAAGGTTTGGTTCAGGGCCGGCTTGTTGCCAAAAATCTTTTCTGCGATCTCGCTGGACAGCACCAGGCCATTGGGCTCATTCAACGCCGTTTTGGGATCACCTTCTATAAAGTCATAACTGAACAGGCGAAAGAACGTGGAGTCGGCAAAAAAGCCCCTGGTTTCGTAGAAGGAGTTTACCTGCTTGCCGTTATTGTATTGCAGCAGGGTCTTGTCATCCTGAAAAGCTTCGATCAGCCGGGTATAGCTTTCAATTTCCGGAAGCTCCATAGCCATCACCGGTGCCATAGGGGCCGGCGTATGCGCCGAGCGGTCCTCTACCCCATCCCGCATACTGGAGGTGCCTAACTGGTACAGGCGATTTCCGAATTGCTGATGCTTGTCATAGCTGAATTCTTTGATGAGATACATCGAGATCAGCAGACAACAGGTGAGTCCGATGGACAAACCGAAAATATTAATAAAGCTGAATACCTTGTTTTTTACCAGGCTTCTGAAAGCCAGCTTCATGTAGGTTTTGATCATACAAACAGTCTGAAAGGTTGAGTAGTTTCACCCCATGTGACGAAGGATTGTGCCAGCTTGTTACAAGCTGATTTTCAATTCTGTGTAATCCGCAGGTTTACGAAAGTGTTCGTTTTCGGACAATCGGTGTCCCTCACCGATACAGCTTATCCCAGCTTTATTTAATATAAACACCTGATCTTTGAACCTTATGACCCCATCAATTTCATTTACCGGATGATGCAGGAACTTCTCACTGCTTCAGCCGTGCTATTGAGGATCCTTTGCAACCCGCTTGGAAATGTGTATCAGAAGAAATTGACGGCTAAAGGCTGGCATCCGCTTCTGGTAAATGTGCTGACCTATCTGATACTGTCCCTGGCAGCTCTGTTGCTGGCCATCTTCTTAAAATGGCCGCAGGTTTCCTTATCATTCTGGATATATGCCCTGGCCGGCGGATTGGCGGGTGGACTGGGCAATGGCTTTCTGGTGAAAGCACTGGCTAAAGGCGACCTCTCCGTACTGGGGCCGGTGAATTCCTATAAATCCATAGTAGGATTACTAACCGGGATACTCCTGTTACAGGAATGGCCGGGCCTATGGGGGTTGGCGGGCATGGCGGTGATCATCGCCGGAAGCTATTTCGTACTGGATACAACCGATGACCGCTTTTCCTGGAAGCTGCTGAAGCGCAAAGAAATTCAGTACAGGATCTGGGCCCTCGTATTAACGGCCATAGAAGCCGTATTCGTTAAAAAGGTCATCCTGGCATCGTCGGTTCCTATTTCCTTTATCTGCTGGAGTATTTTCGGTGCCTTATTCTCACTCCTGTTCCTGAAGCTGGAACGGTTTCCATTGAAACAGGAATTGGCTGCCCTGAAAGGGCGTGACGCCTACGGTCTGATCCGGATCGTTCTCTGTATCGGTCTGATGCAACTGACGTCCGCTTATTCTTTCCAGCATATGCCGGTGGGTTATGCGCTGGCGCTTTTCCAGCTATCCTCTATCGTTAGCGTATGGCTGGGCTATAAAATATTCCAGGAGACCCAGATCCGGAAAAAGGTGATTGGCTCCCTGATCATGATCGCCGGATCGGTCATGATCGTATTTGGATGACAAGCCCGGGTGTTCCATTTCAGATTCCTGCTTTTTGCCACCCTATTCGATCCATACGCTATGGCGCAAATCTTGCAATCCATTTTGGAATCACAGTAAACACATGGAAGAAAAAAAGAACGGATGTCCGGTACCCAGGGGTACCCTGTTACTGATCGGTGGAGCGGAAAACAAGGGCGAACAAAAAGCAAAGCATAAGCAAACCCCCAGCAATTTCGAAAGGCTGGAAGTACTGACTAATTTCATTAAGCTGACCCATAAAAAAGATCCGTCCATAGAAGTGATTACTACGGCCAGTGAAAAAGGCGATGCTTCTTTCGAAGAATATAAGAAAGCCTTCCTGGAGATGGGCATCAAACACGTGCATCATCTCCATCATACGTCCCGGAAAGAGGTTCTGGGAAATGAATCCTTTATAGATCGCATAAAAAAAGCGGATGGTGTTTTTATGGCAGGCGGCGATCAGCTCAAATACACTTCCGTCTATGGCGGTACGCCCTTTTTGACGGTATTGAAAGAGCGCTATATACATGACCGTATTGTAATTGCCGGTACGAGTGCCGGGGCCATGGCCATGTCAACCCCTATGATCTATGCCGGTAACGATGAGGTGCAGGAACTGGGGGGCATGATCAAGATAACGACCGGGCTTGAGTTCATGAAAGATGTCTGCATCGATACGCATTTCGTGCACAGGGGCCGGATTGTAAGGATGGCCCAGGTAGTGGTTACCAATCCTACCTCTATCGGTATGGGCATCGAGGAAGATACGGCCGCTATCGTAAGGAACGGCGTGGATATGGAAGTGATAGGAACGGGCACGATCATCATTCTGGAAGGCTTTGATATCACCGAGACCAATATCGAAGAGTTTACTGCTGAAAAGCCGATCAGTGTCCGAAACCTGAAAATGCATATCCTTTCCGGTGGCAATACCTATACCATTCCTCATAATAATCCGCCACACTATTAGCAGCCTTGTTTATAGTGATCACATCAGCTCATCTGCTTCATTTCCTCCCGCAGGCTTTCCGCGTCCCACCCGGCACTGGTAATAGCCTGACCATCCGCATCGGTTTTGATGATCAGTTCCAGCTCTTCAATATATTCCTTTGCCTTGACCAGGTATTCTTCCTGGTTGCGGATGGAAGCCAGCTTTTTCAGGTTGCGCTCATCGTGCCTGAGAAAGGTCCTTGCCAGCCGTTTGGCCGTATAGGTCCGGAAGCCCAGTATGGATAAAGCATCCACGCCCAGCCGCACGCTGGTGTCCAGGGTTTCCCGGTACACGTGCAGCATGCCCGCATTCATCAGCTCGTAGGCATCGTAGCGGTTAGTAGCCCGAACCAGAATATGAAGATGCGGGAAATGCTTCTTTACAGTCTCTACCATTTCAAGCCGCTTTTCGGTATCGTCAATGGCCAGCACAATGATCTTGGCTTCCATGGCTCCTGCGGAATAGAGCAACTCGTGCCGTGAGGCATCTCCGTAAAAAACCTTGAAGCCCATCTTCCGCAACACGTCTACCCGATCGCTGTCCA
>DATAHC010000304.1:0-13938 GCA_036263415.1 Flavisolibacter sp. | reverse complement strand
CAGCCTGAAAGGCAGATCTCGCATGCGAAGAAACTGATCCAGTCGAATGAGCTGGTCGTAGTTTATCAGTATAAGGGCAGGTATTTTTACCGCAGCGTGAAAACTTTTAAGGATCTGGAAGCTGCACGACGGCTATAAATGATAAGGCCAGTAAGAATACTGGCCTCTAACCTAAACCGTCCGACTAAATATGTTGAGAAGAATAATTCTGTTTTTTAAATTCCAACTACTGTGCCAATAGCGAAATAATGTGGATAACTTAGAAACGCAATTCTGTTCTGCTTCTTTCAATTAAACTGTTAAATATTCCTTATGGCTCTTCAACCATGGCGCAAGGGGATCGTAACAAGGATCGAAAACGAAACGGCCAGTACCCGTCGCTTTTGGATCCAGGTTCCTGAACTGGAAAGCTTCGATTTCGAGCCGGGGCAGTTTGTTACCCTGGATCTTCCGATCCATGAAAAGCCGAATAAAAGATGGCGCAGCTACTCCATAGCCTCCTGGCCGGATGGGACCAATGTATTCGAATTGTTGATTGTTTTACTCGAAGGGGGAGCCGGCACCACATACCTGTTTCAGGAGGTTTCGGAAGGTTCCGAGTTGATTTTACGAGGGCCTCAGGGGGTCTTTACGCTTCCCGATACCATTGAAAATGATTTGTACTTTGTCTGCACTGGAACGGGTATCGCACCCTTCCGAAGCATGGTTCATCATATACAGCGACACAGTATCCCGCATAAAGATATTTACCTGCTGTTCGGTACCCGTAAAAAAGAAGACCTCCTCTATCTGGAGGAAATGAGAAGGCTGGAAACTGAAGTAGAACGCTTCCATTACATCCCTACGTTGTCCAGGGAGGAATGGGACGGCTGCTGTGGCTATGTGCACGCGGTGTATGAAAACCTGATACATTCCAAAATGAACCACGATGCTTTACCAGGCGCGAATTTCTATCTTTGCGGCTGGAAAAATATGATCGATGAAGCACGGGACCGGATCGTTAAGCTGGGCTTTGACCGCAAAGCCATCCACCTGGAGCTTTATGGCTGATCTCTTAAAGCTGTGGCATGTTCATTCTACTGAAGGTCCTTTTATTCTTTCTGCGCCCGTTGGTCTGGATCGTTACCCTGCTCCTCATTGGCTGGATCACCAAAAGCAAACGCAAACCCCAATTCATAAAGGCAGGCATTTTCCTGCTGCTTTTCTTCTCCAATCCGTTTATCATTGGTCGCCTGATCAGATGGTATGAAACGCCAGCAACTCCTATTGAACAGACAGGACTTTATCCGGCAGGTATTGTTCTCGGTGGTTTCGTTTCGTACAATCTGAAAGACGACCAGGGCTATTTTAATCCGGCTTCCGACCGCTTTATACAAACAGCTTTATTGTACAAGACCGGGCATATTCAGAAGATCATTGTGGCCGCAGGCAATGGCTATATCGTGAAGCATAATTTCAGGGAGGCGGACTTTATAAAAGCCCACCTGATTACCTTAGGCATTCCTGCTGACGCAATCTATACCGACCCATTCTCCAGGAATACTGAAGAAAATGCTCTGAACTCCAAAAAGATCATCGACAGCCTGAAGATCAGCACACCCTCACTCCTGATCTCTTCTGCCATGCACCTGCCCCGGGCGCAACTGGCTTTCCGGAAAGCCGGGGTAACCGTAGTTCCGTATGCCTGCGACCTCAGCTCCAAAAATGTTGGAAATAACTTTTTTCAGGATTACCTACTGCCTTCCGCCAGGGCCCTCGACGATTGGGATAATCTTATAAAGGAAATCGCCGGAACCATCGTCTACCGCTTGAAGGCAAAATAGATAGCAGCTTTCAGACGTCAGACGTCAGTTTCCGGCATGCCATTTAACTACAGTGGCACTACGGTAGGGAGTTCCGCCGATACGGCTTCGCCGTTTTGCTTTCACGCGGAGGCGCTGCGTTCGCTGAGAGATTGCTTCGCCTTTTTATTTCGAGAAGAAGAAACGAGGAAGAGGGTTAATCCCCTTTAACCATCGATCTGGGTCCTTGTAAAAAGAAAGTACGGAAGACTTATAACAAAGAATGATAGGAATGCAACACTTAAAGCAGCAGGTACGCAAACTGAAAATAAGGAAAGGTGGATGCCTTTAAACAAATCAGACATCAGCCATCAGACATGATCAAATCAATAGCTGACAGCTGAAGTCTGATAACTGAAGTCTGTCTCACTCCATTGCCTTCAGCACCATATCTTTTAGCGTATCAATGTGCACCCGCTCCTGTTCCATCGAATCGCGATGACGGATGGTTACGGTATGATCTTCTTTGGTCTGATAATCTACGGTGATGCAAAAGGGCGTGCCCAGGGCATCCATACGGCGGTAGCGTTTTCCAATGGTATCTTTCTCTTCATAAAAGCAACGAAAATGGCCTTTGCACTGATCCATGATACTGCGGGCAATATCCGGCAGGCCGTCTTTCTTAACCAGGGGTAAAATGGCAAGCTTGATCGGCGCCAGCCTGGTCGGGAACTTCAACACCACGCGGCTGTCTTTCTTCTCTTCCGTGCTCAGGTCCTGCTCTTCATACGCTTCGCTGAGTACCATCATTACCGAGCGGTCCAGTCCAATGGAAGTTTCTATGACGTACGGAATATAATTCCCATATGGCTTGCCGGTGGCTTCATCGATATCGTTATCGAAATACTGCATTTTCTTTTTACTGTATTCCTGGTGCTGCTTCAGGTCGAAATCCGTGCGGGAATGGATACCTTCCACCTCCTTAAAACCGATCGGGAAATCGTATTCGATGTCACAGGCGGCATCGGCGTAATGCGCCAGCTTTACGTGATCGTGGAAGCGGTATTTCTCTGCCGGTATGCCCAGGCTCCGGTGCCATTTCATCCGCTCGGCTTTCCAGTGTTCGTACCAGGCGGCCTGTGTGCCGGGGCGGATGAAGAACTGCATCTCCATCTGCTCAAACTCGCGCATGCGGAAGATGAACTGACGGGCCACGATCTCGTTCCGGAAGGCCTTACCCACCTGAGCGATCCCGAAGGGGATCTTCATGCGTCCGGTTTTCTGCACATTCAGGAAATTGACGAAGATTCCCTGGGCGGTCTCCGGCCGCAGGTACACTTTATTATCCTCCAGGTCGGAGGAAACAGCACCAAATTCAGTGGAGAACATCAGGTTGAACTGGCGCACTTCCGTCCAGTTGGACGTACCGCTGATGCCGCACACGATCTTGTTATTTTCAATAAGTGTTTTCAGTCCTGTAAAATCATTGGCGGCCAGCAGCGCATCCATTTCATTCAGGAGGATCTCCGACTGTTCGGGATGTCCATTCTTTTCCAGCTCTTCGGCTTTGGCTTCAATGAGGTGGTCGACCCGGTAGCGTTTCTGGCTATCCTTGTTATCGATCATGGGATCGCTAAAATTGTCCACGTGGCCGCTGGCCTTCCAGGTGGTGGGATGCATGAAAATGGCGGCATCGATACCCACGATATTATCATTCATCTGCACCATGCTTTTCCACCAGTAGTCACGGATGTTCTTCTTCAGCTCACTGCCCCATTGGCCATAATCGTATACGGCTCCCAGTCCGTCATAGATCTCCGACGAGGGGAAAATAAAACCATACTCTTTACAATGCGAAATGATCGCCTGAAACCGGTTGCTGTCTGTTGCCATAATGGCGGCAAAAGTAAGTTGAATGCGGGAAACTATTTTACGGTGATGTTGTCATCCGTATTCTCGTTCTGCTCCTTTTTCTTCTGTTCCTGCTGCTTCAGCGTGCCGTTCTCCTCCTCTACTTCGATCTGCTTCACCCATACCGCATAATGGTTGGGCATGATGCGGCTGCCGTAGCACGCGGCATAGGCCTTCGTAAACTCCGCACCGAAATAAAGGATGATGGAAGAATAGTAGATCCAGGAAAGAAGTACCACCAGCGATCCGGCGGTACCATACGTAGTACCGATGCTGCTGCTGCCGATGTAAAAGGTAATGGCGAATTTACCGATCATGAACAGTACGGCGGTCGTCATGGCCCCGGTGATTACATCCCGCCATTTGATGATGGCATCGGGCAATACCTTGAAAATGATCCCGAATAAGGTCGTTGTCACTACAAACGTGATCACCAGGTTGATGATATAAAGGAGCACGACGGTCATATGGGGGAAGCGCATCTGAAGCCGGTCCATCAGCCCTTCGATCAGGCCGTTCACCACCAGCGAAACCAGTAAAATGAAACCCAGGCTGATAACCACGGAAAAAGACAGCAGGCGATTCAGGATCAGTTTCAGCCAACCCTTCTTGGGTTTTGGCTTCAGGTTCCAGATGGAGTTAATGGAATCCTGGATTTCCGAGAACACTCCGGTAGCTCCGATCAGCAGGGTCGCGAAGCCAATAATGGCTGTAATCGTGCTTTTACCGCTGAGTGAAGCATTGCGGATAATGCTTTGTATCTGGGCGGCCGCATCCGATCCCACAAAACCCTTGATCTGTCCGTATACGGTGCCTTCAATAGCCTCCCTGCCGTAAAAAAGATCGGCAAAGAAGATGATCACGATGAGCATGGGCCCGATGGAGAAAACGGTAAAATAAGCCAGTGCTCCGCTGAGCTTCACCACTTTATCATCTGAAAATCCCCTGAACGCATCCTTCAAAACCTGCCAGATACCCTTTGCGGTTACTTTTTTACGCATCCTGTCTTTTACGCATGAACATACAAAAAGAAGTCCATGCTGATCCGTACCCATTGCGATCAGGGCAATAGGTGCCAGGCACCCTTCACTTTGCAGTATCTCTAACAGATCGGCACATTTTTTATACCTCCTTAGAAAAAGCAGGCATGAAGCATTTTTCCTTTAAGCTGGTGTGGCAGGCGTTGAAGAAGGCCTTTTCAGGATTCTCGGAAGACAAGATTACAAAGCTGAGCGCTTCACTCGCCTATTATACGGTCTTTTCTATGGGACCCTTACTGATCGTGATCATTTCCGTCTGCGGCCTGTTCCTGGGCAAGGAAGCCGTCCAGGGTACGATACAAAACCAGATATCGGGTTTTATTGGCGCTGATGCGGCTAAACAGATCCAGGAGATCATTAAAAATGTAGCCATCAGCGGGAAAGGAGCGATCGCTACTACTATTGGCATTATTACCTTATTAATTGGCGCCACCTCCGTATTCGGAGAGATACAGGATTCCATGAATGGCATCTGGGGACTGAAACCAAGACCCAAGGCCGGCATCATGAAACTGGTTAAAGACCGGTTGCTATCTTTTGGTATCATCGGCAGCCTGGGCTTTTTATTACTGGTATCGCTGGCTGCCACCACGGTAGTGGAAGGAATCGGTGACCGGCTAAAAGCCATGCTGCCCAATGTAACCGTCGTCGTATTCTATATCATTAACCTGGCGCTGAACATCGGCGTGATCACCGTGTTGTTTGCAGTGATCTTTAAAGAGCTGCCCGATGCCAAAATCAAGTGGAAGAACATCTGGCCGGGTGCCATTGCTACGGCCCTGCTTTTCTTACTCGGTAAGTTTGCCATTTCGTTTTACATCAGCAAAAGCAATGTAGGCAGCACTTATGGTGCGGCCGGTTCGCTGGTAGTCTTGTTGCTTTGGGTCTATTATTCCTCTATTATCCTTTATTTCGGTGCGGAGTTTACAAAATCTTATGCGTTGCTGCGGGGCGCGAAAATCACCCCCAACTCCTATGCGGAATGGAACAAGGAACCGGTGGTTCCGGGTTCCGATTCCAAATCCGGCGCCTCTCCCTCCGAGCAAAGGCACCGCCACCCGCATCTGCATTTGCACGGACAACCTAAAATCCAGCCGGTGCGGGAAGAGGGTCCATTTTATTCCAATCATGTGAAGAAGGAAGCAGGCATGGGTACGCTGCTGGTAGGACTGGCGTTGTATTTTTTCAATACCGGGGGGAAGAAATAAAACAGCATGTCTGATATCTGATGTCGGATGTCTGATTTGTTTTCTTGCATCAATCATTCCTCTCATCCTGCGGCGTAAGTGGAACCATAAAGACTGGAAGACACTAAGAAGCACGAAGATTGACCCTTCCCATCATAAAATCTGACCGCCATCCCAACCTGACCGTCATTGCGAGGACGAAGGACGAAGCAATCCCCAGCACCTCCAGACTTTACCCACGCAGAAACAAAAAGAAGGAAAATTGCTTTCCTAAATTCTTTAGCAAAGACAACAAACTATAACACCTCTAACTGTCAACCACTGGATAGAAAAGAAAGAAAAAGAGCCCTCTTACGGCTTCTCTCACCCCCTTTCCCCTCTACAATACAGACCATGTATTGATCAACCTAGTCCCCTTCAGGAAAATCTAATGGCTAATCCCACCCTAAGGCATAGGAGTTCCCTACCTCCTTCTTAGAGGGTCCGGGGAGGCTTAATGGAGGTCTGATAGAAGTCCTATGGAAGTGAGATGAGAGAAGGGAGGCGGAAGCACCCTTTAACCGTAGTTACTGCGTTGTTACCCCGTTGTTTCCCCGTAGTCTCTGGGTTCAATCCAGAAGGGAGTGATAAGAAAGAATATGATATAGTAAAACGCTGTAATAACATTACTATAAAGATACGAAATGAAGGCCCCTATACCTAGAAGAAAGTATAGAATGTAGAGGAATAAATGCAGTCGGAATGAGCAGAAAAACAGCCTGAGGGGGCAGGGGATTGCTTCGGTGCAATGACGGCCCGAACTATGAAGCGGGGCGGCATTACGATAGGAAGAGGTCAAACTTTGTGCTCCTTTATGCTTTTGGGCCTTTGTGGTTCAATTACGTCAGGTAGAAAATAAGAAAAGATGAATACAAGTAGCATGTGTTCTCTGTGTCCCTCCATGCCACCGTGTCTCCATGGTTCCACCTACGCCAGATGATAAGAAGGATTGATGGAGGCCGGAAATAAATCAGACATCAGAGATAATCAAATTCATATCTGACATCTGAAATCTGACATCTGACATAATCTCACAGTTTCTCATTCCCTCTATGGCGGTTGCTGTCACGCAGTGACTTCTTTTCAAAGTTCTTTTGCAAGGCCTGTGTAAGATCCACGCCGGTCTGGTTGGCAATGCAGATCAGCACCCATAACACATCGGCCAGCTCGTCCGACAGTTCTTTTCCCTTGTCGCTTTCCTTGAACGACTGCTCGCCGTAAAGGCGGCTCATCAGGCGGGCAACCTCTCCTACTTCCTCGGTCAGAATTGCCATATTGGTCAGTTCATTGAAATAGCGTACGCCGGTGGTTTGGATCCACCGGTCTACCTGCTGCTGTGCTTCCTGGATGGTCATGCTTGGGGATTAATGCTGTTATGATTCAATTTGATGTCCATTAAAGTGGCAATGGAACGGGCTCTTTGTTTCATCAGTTCTGCTACGGGACCTGAATACCTTTCGCTGATCGTTTCCGTCATCAGCTGCACCCAGCGATCCAGGTGTTCCCTGCGGATGGCGGAAAGCCGGTGAATATGCTGGTGCACCTCCATTACATTTTTACGGTAGCCGCGCCCTCCCAGCACTACCGACTCCCAGAAGTCGGCAATAAGGGGAAGATGATGCTTCAGGTCCAAAGGAACTACCTGTGTAAAGAAGAAGCCGATCTCGGGGTCGTTCAGGGCTTTTTCATAAAAGGCTTCCAATAATTCTATAAGGTTTTGCCGGCTTTCCATATCCTTCATCTCATTCCCTGTTTTGAGTGTCTATTATAATAGTTACCGGGCCGTCGTTGAGCAGTTCTACCTGCATATCCGCGCCAAAGCTACCGGTGGCGATGGGTTTTCCCAGATCCTGCTGCAGCCGGTCGATCATCTTTTCATACAACGGAATAGCTACCGGTGGCTTGCTGGCCCTGATATAGCTGGGACGGTTGCCCTTTTTGGTAGACGCGTGCAGGGTGAACTGGCTAACCAGCAGGAGGTCTCCACCTGTTTCCAAAAGTGACCGATTCATAACACCCTGCTCATCGGCAAAGATGCGCAGGTTCACGATCTTGTTACTCAGCCAGGTAATGTCCCCCTCGCCGTCGGCATCCTCAATTCCTAAAAGGACCAGCATGCCCGGACCGACCACTCCCTTTTGTTTTCCTTCGATTGTAACGCTGGCATGCGTTACCCGCTGAATGACAGCCCGCATCTTTGTAAATTTGCCACAAGTTAAGCGACGGGTATGACAGATATTTCGCAGGAGATCAAATTACAGACAACCAGAAGCGGCGGCAAGGGCGGCCAGAATGTGAACAAGGTGGAGACGGCAGTTATTGCCTGGTTTGACATACCCGGTTCGCAACTGCTTACGGAAGAGCAAAAGACGTTGCTGATCAGCAAGCTGGCCAACCGGATCAACAAGGACGGACAACTGGTTGTAAAAGCCCAGACCTTTCGTACCCAGCTGGAAAACAGGGAAGAGGCCCTCCGCAAAGTGCACGAATTGCTGGGTGAGGCCTTGAAGAAGAAAAAGATGCGAATCGGCACCAAACCCTCTAAAGCCATGCGCGAGAAGCGGCTGGAGCATAAGAAACGGTCGTCGCAGGTGAAGCAAAACCGCAAAAAGTTCAACCCCCGCGATATTTAACAAACAGATCCCTCCTTATTTTATAGATTAGAGGCAGAATCTTATAGAAAACGATCAGATTGAAATCACGGCTCACCATACTTGCCCTGTTACTATTTATCGTAGGCGGCGCCATTTTTCTGGAAAGCTGCAGAAAAACACCGGCACAACCGAGAACCACGGCCACTCCTTTTGTAGTACCGGCCGGGTTCCCTTCACCTACTTTTAATTTCAATGCCAACCCCCTTACGGAAGAAAGCTTCCAGCTGGGCAGAAAACTGTTTTACGACGGACGCCTTTCCATAGATGGCGGCTTTCCCTGTTCATCCTGCCATGAGCAGCGTGCCGGCTTCACCACTTTTGAACATGACCGCAGCCATGGCTACAACCATTCCCATACCCTGCGCAATGCACCTAGCCTGGCCAATATGGCCTGGTTCCCGGCGTTCAGGCAGGATGGAAGCGGCAAGACCATTGAAGAAGTAGCACTGGCCCATATTACCCATCCGAATGAGATGGCCGAAAGCATGGATCAAATCGTGCGGAAGCTGCAGGGCGATACGGCTTACAGCCGACTGTTCACAGCGGCTTACGGAGACAATCAGATCAACAGCGACCGGATTTTGAAGGCGCTTACCCAATATGTTATCAACCTGGTATCGGCTGATTCCAAATACGACCGGGTGAAAAAAGGAACGGCAGCATTTACGCCTGAAGAACAAAGCGGCTATGCCGTTTTCCAGGCCAAATGTGCCAGCTGTCACTCCGGCGAGCTGTTTACCGACTTCAGTTACCGGAACATTGGCCTCGAGGTTGACGATGAGCTGAAAGATTATGGCCGTATGCGGGTGACTCTGAAAAAAGAGGATTCCCTGAAGTTCCGCGTACCCAGCCTGCGTAATGTGGATGTAACCTCTTATTACACCCATGACGGCCGCTATAGCGTGTTCCGCATGATGATCGAACATTACCGCACGGGCGTGAATGTGAGTGCCACTATTGACCCGCTAGTGAAAGACGGTATCGCCCTTACGAACACGGACGAAAATAACCTGGTAGCTTTTTTACGGACGCTGACCGATTCTGCCTTCATCAATAACCCCCGTTACCGGGAACAATAAATACATGATAACTAACAACTTTCCCGCGTCCACCCTTTAAATTTGTTCTCTTTTAAACCTTTATCCATTTGAGCGGCATTAAAAAATTAGCGGGACAGACCTTGTGGTATGGTGCGAGTTCTATTGCCGCCCGGTTCCTGGGCTATCTGCTGACCCCCTATCTCACCTTTGTATTGAAAGGCCCGGCTTATGGTGAATACAGCCTGGTATATGCTGCCATACCCTTTCTTAATGTGGTCTTCACCTATGGTTTGGAAACGGCCTATTTCCGCTTTTCAAAGTCCAAAGAGCAGGAAGCGGAAGTATACAGTACCTCCATGGTGTCGCTGATTATTAGTACGATCGGACTTACCCTGGTACTGCTGCTGTTTCGCAACCAGCTGGCTAATCTGATCGGTATCAAGGACCATCCTGAATATTTTACCTGGAGCGCGTTTATCATAGCCTTCGATGCACTGGGTTCGCTCGCCTTTGCGAAACTACGCTATGAAGGCAAGCCGGTAAAGTTTGCCACCATCCGCATTACCAGTATTCTCATCAATATCGGACTTACCTTCTTTCTGCTGTCCGTCTGTCCGAAAATGCAGGCCGGAAACCCCAACAGTTTTGTAGGCACTTTTTACAATCCGAAGATCGGGGTAGGCTACGTGATCATTGCCAACCTGATCTCCTCCGTAGCCACGCTGCTGCTGCTTTCCAAAGAGCTGCTGGCGTTCCGCTTCCGGTTTAATAAAAAACTGTGGAATGAGATCATGCGCTATTCGGCGCCTTTGATGCTGGCCGGATTCGCCGGCATGATCAATGAAACCTTTGACCGGATCATGCTGAATTGGTGGACCACCGCGCCCACGCCGGAACTGGCCAAGATCGAGGTAGGCACGTACAGTGCGTGTTACAAGCTCTCGATCCTGATCACCCTGTCGGTGCAGGCCTTTCGCATGGCGGCCGAGCCCTTTTTCTTTTCCGTATCTACCGGGCAGCAGCCGCAGCGCATCTATGCCCGCGTCATGAAATTCTTCGTGATTACCGTCTGTTTCATGTTCCTGTTCGTAGTGCTGTTCCTGGACATCTGGCAGTATTTTATCCAGAGCGCCGAGTTCCGCAAGGGTCTGGGTGTGGTGCCCATTCTGCTCCTGGCCAATATGTTCCTGGGCATCTACTATAACCTTTCGATCTGGTATAAGCTGTCGAACAAGACGATGGCAGGGGCGTACATTACGCTGATCGGTGCACTGATCACCCTGATCATCAATTATCTCTTTATTCCGCATTATGGCTATATGGCCTGCGCCTGGGCTACCTTCTTCTGCTACGGCAGCATGATGGTGGTCTCCTTTATCTGGGGGCAAAAGAGCTACCGGGTGCCTTATCCCTGGAAAAAGCTGGTAGCCTATATCCTGATCTGTGTATTACTTTATGGCGCGTATTCGCTGTTTCAGCGGATCGGGCTCGGAGCTTGGCCCAACCGCGGCATGGCCCTGATCCTGCTTGCACTTTTTGGATTGCTGATCGTTAATGTGGAACGCAAGGAATTTCAGAAGCTGCCGTATGTAGGACGTTTCTTCCCTGCCAGAGCCTGAGGTGAAACGTGAAAGGTCAAATGTGTTTACCGATCGTTTCAGGCGGTCATTCCATTTTTACAAAGGGGTTTCCCTTCATTTCATCGGCAATGGTGGTAGAGTCGCCATGACCGGGATAGACCACAGTATCGGCGGGAAGGGTATATAATTTGGTTTTGATACTTTCCTCGAGTATGGTAAAACTGCCACCCGGAAGATCGGTGCGGCCCACACTGCCCTGAAACAGCACATCGCCGCTGATCAC
Organism: Flavisolibacter sp.; assembly: GCA_036263415.1. GTDB lineage: Bacteria > Bacteroidota > Bacteroidia > Chitinophagales > Chitinophagaceae > Flavisolibacter. The sequence goes on along the minus strand of DATAHC010000304.1, from coordinate 2,423 downwards.
CCATTTCGCCTCCTTGCTGTAGAAGCTTATGCTGCCCGGTGAATGGCCAGGTGTGAACAGAACGTGGAGTTCATCGTCGCCAATACGCACCACATCGCCTTCATCCAAAAAATGGAGCGGGCCGTCGTAGTTATCAAACGGCATCTGCCAGGCCTGCCCGGAGGTTGGTCCGTATTCCAGCACCGGTTTTTCCTGTTTGTTGAGGTAAAGTTCCAGTCCATAGGTTTTATGAACGAAGCGGTTCCCAAAAATATGGTCGAGATGACAGTGGGTGTTGAGTAAGTAAATGGGTTCTAGCTGGTTGCCTGTTATGAACTGAATCAATTCCTGCTCCTCGGAGGCAAAATAACACCCCGGGTCTATAATACAGCACTGCCTTTTATCGTTGTATAGCACGTAGGTATTCTCCTGGACGGGATTGAAAGTAAAACGTTGAACAGTTAACATGCAGCTTTTTTGTATTTTTAGTTGCAATTTACTCTCCAAAATCGGGAGACTATTAATTTCAGAAATCACACTTCTACTTTATGAATAAATTGATCGGCCGGCTGGCGGGTGTTGGTGTCATGTTGCTTGCTCTTGCCTACAACGGTAAGGCGCAGGTGAATGCTGTCGAATTCGGAAAGAACCGTGTACAGTATCAAAAGTTTAACTGGAAATATTACCAAACCGAGAATTTCAATACCTATTTCAGCCAGAACGGATTAGAGCTGGGAAAATTTGTGGCGCAGGTGGCCGAACAGGAATTGCCGCAGCTGGAGGAGTTCGTTGAATACGGCCTGCAGCGCCGGGCGAATATCGCGGTGTACAACAGCTTTGATGAAATGCAGCAGTCCAACATCGGCCTGGGTATCGACTGGCAGAATACCGGCGGGGTTACCAAGCTGGTGAACAACAAGATGATGATCTCCTTCGATGGCAACCACGAGAACCTGAGGAGACAGATCCGCCAGGGTATTGCCGGCATCTTAGTAGCCAATGTGCTGTTTGGAGACGACCTGGGCGAAATGGCCGCCAACCAGACCCTGTTGGATCTTCCCAAATGGCTGACGGACGGCTATATCGACTATGCGGCTTATGAATGGAGCACCGACCTGGATAACCAGCTGAAAAATGCCCTGCTGAGCGGTGACTATAACAATTTTTACCAGTTTGCCTTTGCCAAGCCCCTGCTGGCCGGTCATGCGTTCTGGTATTATGTGGGCAATAAGTATGGAAGGAACAAGACCACCTACCTGCTTTATCTTTCCCGGATCTACCGCAACCTGAACAGCGCCACACAGAAGATCGCCAAAAAGAAATTTAAGGATGTACTGCGCGACTTCATGACCGAAGTGCCGCAGCAGTATTTCAAGGATATCCGCGGACGCCGGCTGATGCCAAAGGGCCAGCTTTCCGTTACGGAGGAAATCGGCAAGAAAGACTTTATCCGCTTCAATGCCAATCCGCAGGCGCGGAGCTTTGCTTACGCCGTTGTGGAATTCAAGCAAGGTAAATACAGCGTGGTCTTCCACCCCAACTTCGTAGACCGTAAAGTGCTCCTGACTTTTGGAACCCGCTCCAACGAGGACGAGATCAATCCCAATTATCCCCTGCTGGCATGGGATGGCAAGGGTACGCGCCTGGCGGTGGTGTATAACGAAGAAGGTAAGACCAAGCTTTTCGTTTACGATATCGTGAACCGCATTAAGATTGTGAAGCAGGAGCTTCCGCAATTCAGCCAGGTACAGGACATGAAGTATATGCTGGACGCAAATACCCTGATCTTTAGTGCCGTTAAGGGCGGTCAGACGGACATCTTTACCTACAAGATCGACAAGCAGACGGTGGAGCAGATCACGAACGATGTGTACGACGACCTGGATGCCTCCTTTGTGGCCTTCCCGGGCAAAACAGGGATCATCTTCTCCAGCAACCGCCCTTCCGGTGATGCTGCCAACAGCGACACGGCCACCACTTCGCGCCACTATAATATCTTCCTGATCGACAACTGGAACAAATCGGAATACAAGCAGATCTCGCAGCTGACGAATGTAAAATTCGGCAATGCCCGCTTCCCTTCCCAGTACAATACCTCGCACTTCACCTTTGTGAGTGACGAGAACGGGATCAATAACCGCTATGCCGGTTTCTTCCGTTCTGAAAGAGCGGGACTCGATACCCTGGTGTTCATCGGAGACGAGGTGCTACGCAACCCCGCACTGAAAGAAGTGGACAGCTTGCTGAAGGAATGGGACAAGGCCGACATTGACTCGGTAGGATATGTTTCGCTGACCACCGATTCCTCTTATGTGTTTCCGCTGACCAATTACCAGAGCGGACTGCTGGAAACCCGTACGGCCGGAGATAATTCGCTGGTGAGCGATATTACCCGACAGGGCAATTATAAATTCCTGTACCGCCTGAAAGTGGACGAGACCGCG
>DATAHC010000303.1:0-3153 GCA_036263415.1 Flavisolibacter sp. | reverse complement strand
TGTATTTACCTGGGATTCCAGTCTTGGAAGATTAGCCGCTATTGACGACGAAGCCGGAATCATTCCAGACGACCTGGAAAGGGCTATTTCAGACCGGTTGCAATCCGTAAGAGCATGATAAAAGTGAGCTAAGGCTCACTTTTTTTTAGATAATTCCAGAACCATCTTCCATTCATCTGCCGTGACCGGCTGCACAGAAAGGCGGCTAAGTTTCAGAAGAGCCATATCTTTTAAACGGGGTTCTTTCTTTATTTGCTGCATACTAACGGGATGGGGCAGCTTCTTTACTGCTTTGAGGTCCACCGCCACCCAGGCTTCATCGGCTGTAGTCGGATCCTGGTACGCTTCCTTTACCACTTTCGCTATTCCTACTATTTCCAGCCCTTCATTACTATGATAAAAAAACACCTCATCTCCTTTCTTCATAGCACGGAGATGTAGCCGGGCGGCATAATTCCGTACGCCATCCCAATAAGTTTGTTGATCCTTTTCAAATTGTTCCCAGCTGTACTTAAACGGTTCCGATTTTACCAGCCAATAAGCCATGTTTGATTCTTTTTTCCAATGTAAAATGAAGATTTTTTTCTCATATCGAATCCAGGAATTTCCATCCTGCGTAATTACACTATCAAACTTAATTTTTAAATCCTCAACTTAAATCAGAACAAATGAAAAAGATTTCATTATCCATTTTATTACTGGCAGGAATGGTTGCTTTTAATAATGTTTCAGCTCAGGACAATATGAAAGAAGCCACTGTTGAAGTAGGCGGTGCTCCTATGTATCCTTCTAAAAACATTGTTGAAAATGCGGTGAATTCTAAAGACCATACTACACTGGTGGCAGCAGTAAAAGCAGCAGGCCTCGTGGAAACACTTCAGGGCAAAGGACCGTTCACTGTTTTTGCACCGACGAATGCTGCCTTTGATAAATTACCTGCCGGCACGGTAGAAACCCTTGTAAAACCCGAAAACAAAGCTACTCTTACGTCCATCCTCACCTATCATGTGGTTTCGGGAAAGCTGGATAGTAAAGAACTGATGAAATGGATCAAAAAAGGGAATGGTACAGCCGAACTCACTACAGTTCAGGGTGGTAAGATCTGGATCATGCAAACGGCTTCAGGACTGGCGCTGAAAGATGAAAAGGGAAATGTTTCAAATATTACCATCAAAGATGTCTATCAAAGTAATGGCGTGATCCATGTGATCGACACCGTGGTAATGCCAAAATAAGATAACCCCTGAGAAAACCGACTTTCAACATCCTGCGTATATAATTTGTATATCGTATGTGCAGGGCAAGCAGCCGATCCGCTTTCAGTGGGTTGGCTGTTTTTTTAAAATGCAATTTGGCTGACAATTCTCACTCTGGTATTTTGTAATTTCATACAGCAACAACGGCGCTTATGCGGAAGTTCGTTAAAAAACATCACCTGGCGATCCGCTGGTTTCACTGGATCAACTTTCCGGTTCTGGCTATCATGATCTGGAGCGGTTTATTGATTTATTGGGCCAATAGTGTTTATGCGATCAGGATAGATGGAAGGGAGATTATTAAGTTTTTCCCCAAGTCCTTCTATCAGGCCCTGCATATTCCATTCCGTCTGGCTGAAGGTATGGCCTATCATTTTTTCTTTATGTGGCTATTCTTTCTGAATGGTCTGTTATATGTTTTGTATACGTTGTTCTCCGGTGAATGGCGTTACCTGGTTCCCCGGAAGAATTCTTTCAGAGAAGCATGGCAGGTTATTCTCCATGACCTTCATATCCGCAAAACGGCACCCCCACAATCAAAATACAATGCTGCGCAGCGTATCGCCTATTCTGCTATAATTGTTATGGGCGTTGGATCGCTGCTGAGCGGATTGGCCATATACAAACCTGTTCAGTTTCAATGGGCTACCTGGCTATGTGGTGGATATGAATCAGCCCGTGTGGTACATTTCGTATTGACGATCGGGTACTGTGTCTTTTTCCTGGTCCATATTATCCAGGTGCTGCTGGCAGGCTGGAAAAACTTCCAGAGTATGATCACCGGGATTGAATCCGTAGCGTCAGATAAAGAAGTTTCAATAGCTCCCAAAAACAAATCGTCTGAATGAAAGAATATTATTTTTCTTCCCGGCAGGTAAAAAGGAGAACATACGGTTCTTTTTTATTCTTTATCATCGCTATGGCTCTTGGTGTGTATGCCTGGAAAACCTTACGCAGGGAACCTCAGGATAAAGGCATTCCGGTTACCCTTCGAAAAGGATTATTGTATAATGAATCGATCTTCGCTTCCGCATCACCTAAGCTGATCAGGACTTATCCGGTCTCCCAGGCGGCAAAAAAGGTAAGAGTGAATGGTAATCTGGGTTTGAGGGATCAAACCATAGATACGGCCTCGTGGCGCCTGAAATGGCTGAAAGCGAATGGCGACACGCTTTATTTTTCACTCAATGATCTGATGAAGATCAAAAAGACGGAAGTTGTTTTTGATTTTAAATGCATCGAAGGCTGGAGCCAAAAAACCTGGTGGGGGGGAGTGAAAGTGGCGGATTTCATCAAATACTATCACCTTGAACCGGATGTACAACAGGAATATGCCAGTTTAAGTACGCCGGATAAAGCCTATTATGTTGGTCTTGATATGCCTAGTTTCCTGCACCCGCAAACGCTTCTTTGTTATGAAATGAATGGGGCACCGCTACCGCTGAATCAAGGCTATCCTTTACGGCTCATCATTCCTGTAAAATATGGGATCAAGCATCTGAAAAGGATTGGCACCATTTATTGTTCCAATCAGCGGCCTCCCGATTATTGGGCGGAAAGAGGATATGATTTCTATTCAGGTCATTAGCCTGCATTTCATCAAAGCGCTACTTACCAGCCGCTGGCCAGAACATCGGCTATATGTAAGGTTTTAAGCTGATAGCCTTTCTGGTCAATATAACCTTGCAAGTGCATCAGGCAGGAAAGATCGGTTGATATCAGGTAATCGGCACCGGTGGCCAGGGCATTTTCTACCTTCTGTTCTGCCATGCCAATGGAAATAGATTCAAATTTTACAGCAAAGGTGCCTCCGAATCCGCAACAGGTCTCTACGTCATTCAATTCGATCAGGTTCAACCCCTTGACCTGCGTGAGTAATGCCCGGGGTTCCTGCTTG